>DATLWN010000181.1:0-3924 GCA_035576305.1 Mariprofundaceae bacterium | reverse complement strand
CGCGCCATCGCCGGGGCGGTGGCCGATCTGCCGCCACGCCAGGCACCCGAACTGCCGGTCGAGTGCCGGCTGTCCGGGCTGGAGCCGCTGCACATCGGCGAGACATCGCTGTTCGTCAACGTCGGCGAGCGCGCCAACGTTACGGGCTCGGCCGTGTTCAAGCGCCTGATCATGAACGGGGATTACAGCACGGCGCTGGATGTCTGCCGCGAGCAGGTCGAGAACGGCGCCCAGGCCATCGACATCAACATGGACGAGGCCATGCTCGATGGGAAGAAGGCCATGGTCACCTTCCTGAACCTGATCGCCAGCGAACCGGACATCGCACGCGTACCGGTGATGCTCGACTCCTCCAAGTGGGAGATCATCGAGGCGGGCCTCAAATGCGTGCAGGGCAAGGGCATCGTCAACTCGATCTCGCTGAAGGAGGGCAAGGATGCCTTCGTACGGCATGCGAGGCTGCTGAGGATGTACGGGGCGGCGGTCGTCGTCATGGCCTTCGATGAGAAGGGGCAGGCCGACACGCTGGCACGCAAGACCGAGATCTGCGAGCGCAGCTACCGCATCCTCGTTGACGAGGTCGGCTTCGCTGCCTCCGACATCATCTTCGACCCGAACATCTTCGCGGTGGCCACCGGCATCGAGGAGCACAACAACTACGCCGTCGACTTCATCGAGGCCACCGGCTGGATCAAGGACAAGCTGCCGCATGCGCTGGTCTCCGGCGGCGTCTCCAACGTCTCCTTCTCCTTCCGCGGCAACAACCCGGTGCGCGAGGCCATCCATTCGGTGTTCCTGTACCACGCCATCGCCAGGGGCATGGATATGGGCATCGTCAACGCGGGGCAATTGGCCGTCTACGACGAGCTGCCGGCCGAGCTGAAGGAACGCGTCGAGGATGTGGTGCTGAACCGCCGGGCGGACGCCACCGAGCGCCTGCTGGAGATCGCCGACGACTACCGCGGCGAGGGTGTACAGGCCAAGCGTGAGGACACCGAGTGGCGGTCCTGGCCAGTGGCGAAAAGGCTGGAGCACGCGCTGGTCAAGGGCATCGATGCCTTTGTGGCCGAGGATGTCGAGGAGGCGCGCCAGCAGTTCGCACGCCCGATCGAGGTCATCGAGGGGCCGCTGATGGACGGCATGAACGTGGTCGGCGACCTGTTCGGGGCCGGCAAGATGTTCCTGCCGCAGGTGGTCAAGTCGGCGCGCGTGATGAAGAAGGCGGTGGCCGTGCTGCTGCCCTTTATCGAGGCGGAGAAGTCCGGCGGCGCCAGCTCCAACGGCAAGGTGCTGATGGCCACGGTCAAGGGCGACGTGCACGACATCGGCAAGAACATCGTCGGTGTGGTGCTCGCCTGCAACAACTTCGAGGTCATCGACCTCGGGGTCATGGTGCCGGCCGCCACCATCCTCGAGGAGGCGAAGAGGCACGAGGTGGACATCATCGGCCTGTCCGGGCTGATCACGCCCAGCCTCGATGAGATGGTGCACATCGCCAAGGAGATGAAGCGCCTGGGCTTCACGATCCCGATCATGCTGGGGGGTGCGACCACCTCCAAGGCGCATACGGCGGTCAAGATCGAACCCGAATACGACGAACCGGTGGTGTGGGTCAAGGACGCCTCGCGCGCCGTCGGCGTGGCGCAGAACCTGGTGTCCGAGACCAACCGTGCGAAATTCGTCAGCGATCTGAAGGATGAGTACACGAAGGTGCGCGAGCTGCACGAGGGGCGCGGCCGGGCCAAGGAATTCCTGTCCATCGCGGCCGCCCGCGCCAACCACAGCCAGATCGACATCGCCGCCGTGCCCCCTGCCCCGAAGCGGCTCGGCGTGCAGGTGTTCGAGGACGTGCCGCTGGCTGAGATCCGCCCCTACATCGACTGGTCGCCGTTCTTCGGCGCCTGGGAGCTCAACGGCGCCTACCCGCGCATCCTCGACGACCCGCACAAGGGCGAGGAGGCACGCAAACTCTATGCGGATGCCCAGAAATGGCTGGATACCATCATCGCCGAAAAATGGCTCGAGGCACGGGCCGTCGTCGGCCTGTTCCCGGCGCATGCCACCGCGGACGACAGCGTCGTCGTCGAAGATCCGGCCAGCGGCAGGGAGATCGCGCGTTTCCACTTCCTGCGCCAGCAGCAGGACAAGAAGGACAGCCGCGCCAACCTGTGCATGGCCGATTTCGTCGCACCGGAGCACGACCACATCGGCGGCTTCGCCGTCGCCGTGTTCGGCGCCGATCAGAAGGCGGCCGAATTCGAGAAGCAGCACGACGACTACACCGCCATCATGATCAAGGTGCTGGCCGACCGCCTGGCCGAGGCCCTGGCCGAATACATGCACGAGAAGGTGCGCAAGGATCTCTGGGGCTATGCGCCGGATGAAAAGCTCACCAACGAGGAGCTGATCCGCGAGCGCTACCAGGGCATCCGCCCGGCCTCCGGTTATCCGGCCACCCCGGACCACACGGAGAAGGAAACGCTGTGGCAACTGCTTGATGTGCGGAATCGGATCGGCATGGGCCTGACCGAGTCCTATGCGATGACCCCGCCCGCCGCCGTCTCCGGCCTGTACCTGGCGCATCCGGCCGCCCATTACTTCACCGTCGGCCACATCGACCGCGACCAGGTCGAGGACTACGCCAGGCGCAAGGGCATGAGCGTCGAGGAAGCCGAAAAGTGGCTGGCACCGCTGCTGGGCTGATCCGCAATCAACTGCTGAGACCGGAATTCACGGGGCAACTGGCCGAGAGGCTGGCCGAGGGCGCCTGCATCAAGCTGGTCAGCGCGCATGGCCAGGGCCGCCGGCGCACGCTTTCCGATCTTAGCCTCTGCCTGCCGGGTTCGATGACCGTGCTGCAGGCCAATCTTCGCGATTATCCGCAAAGCCTGGCCTCCATGCTGGCCGATCTCGCCTCCCAGATCGGTCTGGATGGCATCGATTCCCTTGAGGACATGCTCGACCGGCTGGCGCAACGATCCGAGCGCACGCTGATCATCCTGCACAACCTCGACGAACTGCGCCCCGGTACGGCCAGCGGCTACGACGACGGATTCTTCACGTCGCTGAACGGCGTGCGCAGCCGCTCCGCGCTGTCCCTGCTCTGCGTATGCGAACACGCGCACGCGGACTGGCCGCTGGACATCGAAACCCTTTTCCTTCCGCCTTTGACCCCGGATCAGGCCCTGGCGGAGATGACACGCCGGGATCCCCCCGTCGGACCGGGCGAGCGGCCGGCAATCGCCCGCTGGATCGTGGCACAGCCCGCCCCCTATGCCCTGCTGGAACAGCCGGAGACGTGGCCGTGCCCGGCCCGTGGCGCTATATCCCCGTAAAGGTGAACCCCAGCGCGGCAAGTATCCTGTCGCGATGCTCCGCCAGGCTCCCCGCAGGTTCGGCCAGCATCGCCCTGGGAACGCCCGCCATTTCCGCCGTGGAAAGAACGAGCTTCTCGCCGAGAAACACGAAACCCGGGTGCAGATGCTGGATGGGCCTGGGAATGACATCCTGGCGGTAGAGGGGAACGACCACCCGGGTCGCCAGACCGCCGAGCAGATCGGCCTGCACGTCCAGCAGATACGGTATGATCACCGATGTCTCCGCGTTGGCGTTCCGGTAGACGTCGAACTGCGCCATCAGAAACGCCGCAGCCCGCGGCTGAACACACCCCGCTTCTCGACGCGTTGATTGTACGCATCGATCGCATCGCGGTTGCCGGCCATCCATATCTCCTGCCGCCTGCGGCGCAGGATCTCGCCCAGGGACGACTCCAGTACCTGCGAAAGATTGATGCGCATCGCCTTGGCCTGCTCGATCAGGTCCCTGTCGATGCGCAGATTCACCGCCTTTTTGACCGATTCCCCCATCGCAGCCCCCATATTTATACGCATAATATATGCGCATATAAATAAAATCAATATGCAA
>DATLWN010000180.1:0-2863 GCA_035576305.1 Mariprofundaceae bacterium | reverse complement strand
TGGGAAAACTTGCGGTTGGTGCGCATCAGGGCCAGTTCCGCGTCCAGTCCCAGTTTGCGCCCCAGGTTGACCAGCGTGAACAGCACATCCCCGAATTCATCCTCCATGCGTTCCGGCGAGGATGACGGGTTGCGCACCTCGGCCTCCAGTTCGGCCAACTCCTCGTGCATCTTCTCCAGCACGTCCGAGGCCTTCGTCCAGTCGAAGCCGACCCGTGCCGCCCGATGCTGCATCTTTTGCGAGTACTTGAGTGCGGGCAGGGGGGGGATGCCGTCCATCAGGCTGGTGCGTTCGGCATGCTCTGCGCGTTTCAGCTCTTCCCATTGCCTCGACAGATCGTTCGTCCGCACATCTTCGAACACGTGCGGGTGGCGGCGGATCATCTTCTCGACAATGCTGTCCGCGATGTCATGCAGGGAAAACTGGCCGTTCTCCCTGGCGATGCGGGCATAGAAGACGATCTGCAGCAGCAGGTCGCCCAGCTCCACCTTCAGGGCCTGCCAGTTCTGATGGTCGATGGCCTCGATCACCTCGTGCACCTCTTCCAACGTATAGGTGCGCAGGGACTGAAGGGTCTGTTCACGGTCCCACGGACACTCTTCACGCAGGATATCCATAAGCACTTCCAACCTGTCGATGGAGTGGACAATTTCATTGATTTTGTCTTTCATGTATTCACTCGCTGATTCATGCCGAAATGCATACCTTCCTTGATGTCCGGTGCCGGAGGATCCATGCATACAGATGCATTCATCGTTGCGCACATTGCACCATACGGCATGGCCGAATGCACGGATCCGATGCCGGGCATTGTCCCGGAAAGCGTAAATAATTGTAAATGCTATTCCGCATCGCATCGTGTTCTGCTAGTAAGCCTCGATCGTATGCGCCGGCCCCATGTTCGTTCCGTCCCGCTTCTGTTTGCCGCAATGGTTTTTTGTGCAGCCTCGCCGGCGCGCGCTGCCGGGCTGGTGGATGACCCGTTTTCCACGCAGGCACAGGTATCCCCGAGCCCGTCCACACGCGATATCTGCACGCAGGTCCGCGCGGATCACCTCCTGAGCATGGCGGAGGTCATCGATCTGGCCATGTGCAACAATCCCCAGACGCGGGCCAGCTGGGCTGCCGCCAGGGCGCAGGCCGCACAGCTGGGTGCCAGCATGGCCTCCTATCTGCCGACACTGACCGTCCAGGGCAGCGGCACGCGCAGCATGTCGCGCACGGGTAGCGTTTCCACGACCAGCAACCTGGGAAACGCCTCGCTGTCCGCCAGCTACCTCCTGTACGACTTCGGCGGGCGCGAGGCCAGCGTCGAGAATGCCCGCCAGCTGCTGATCGCCGCCAATGCCAACAATGATGCCACGGTGCAGAACCTCTTCCTTTCCGTGGTGCAGGCCTATTACGGCCTGCTGTCGGCCGAGGCCAACACCGAGGCGCTGCGCATTGCCGAGCAATCGGCGCGGGAGGGGCTGGCGGCGGCCGAGACCCGCTATCATGCCGGAGCCGCGACGCCTGCCGATGTACTGCAGGCGAAAACGGCCTTGTCCCAGGCGGTGCTGAACCGCATTACGGCGGAGGGGAACGAGCGCAACGCCCAGGGGACGCTGGCCAATGTCATGGACATCGATCTGACACAGCCGCTTCAGCTGGCGCCGCCGCCGGAGGCGGCCCCGGATCTGGTGGCGGAGGCGGACATCGGGCATTTGCTTGCATTGGCCCGCAAGCAGCGTCCCGATCTGGCCGCCGCAGAGGCGCAGATCAGGGCCACCGAGGCCAGCATCAAGGCCAGCAAGGCGTCCGGGATGCCCCGGATCAGCCTGGATGCCAGTGCCGCGGCCTCGAAGGCCACGGCCGGAACCACGGCAGGCACCACCAGCAGCCGCAGCGGCAGCATCGGGCTGACGGTGACGTTTCCGCTGTTTACCGGCTTCAAGACCCAGTATCAGACGGAGGCGGCCGAGGCCCGGTTGCAGAATGACATCGCCACCCGTGACCAGCTGGCGAATCAGGTCGCCCTGGAGGTATGGAAGGCCTACCAGACCCTGCTGACGGACAGTCAGGCGCTGCGCTCGGCCGAAGACCTGGTCGACTCGGCGACGCAGTCCGAGCAGGTGGCCATGGGCCGTTACCGCGCCGGTGTCGGCAATATCCTGGATCTGCTGTCGGCGCAAAGTGCGCTGGCCAGCGCCAGGCAGCAGAAGGTGGCTGCCCTGTACAACTGGCGCATCGCCAAGTTCACCCTGGCCCAGTCCATCGGCGTGCTGGACATGACCGCCCTCGACCGAATTCACGCAATGGAGCGATAGCGCATGGATATCTCCCGGATCCTCCGCCACAAGGCCGTTGTTTCCATCACGGTTGTACTCGTCATCGCCGGTCTGGCCGCCTTTTTCCTCTGGCCCAGGAAGATCCCGCTGGCACAGCAATACGAAACCGCGCCGGTGCAGGCGGGCGATCTGACCCAGATGGTATCGGCCAACGGCACCCTGAATCCGGTCGTGCTCGTCAATG
Source organism: Mariprofundaceae bacterium (assembly GCA_035576305.1). Classification (GTDB taxonomy): domain Bacteria; phylum Pseudomonadota; class Zetaproteobacteria; order Mariprofundales; family Mariprofundaceae; genus DATLWN01. Next base: position 352 of record DATLWN010000180.1, on the reverse strand, counting down.
TCGGCACCCAGGTCTCCGGGGTGGTGAAAAAGATCTACGCGGACTTCAACGACAAGGTGGAGAAGGGGCAGATACTGCTCGAGCTCGATCCCTCGCTGCTGAAGGCCAGGCTGGAGCAGTCGCAGGCGAACGTGGCCAGCGCCCGGGCCTCGCTTGCCCTGGCCGAGGCCAACGAGAAGCGGACCCGGGAGCTGTACGACAAGCAGTACGTGGCCAAGCAGGACCTGGACAACGCCGTGCAGCAGCTGCAGTCGGCGAAGGCCCAGCTGGCGTTGTCTAAGGCCCAGGCCGAAAGCGACCGCGTGAACCTGGGCTATACGATCATCCGCTCGCCGGTGTCCGGCGTCGTGGT
>DATLWN010000179.1:0-2113 GCA_035576305.1 Mariprofundaceae bacterium | reverse complement strand
GGCGCCATCGCGCGCAAGCTGCTGGCCTTCTCCGGCGTGCGCATCACGGGCTGGGTGGACCAGATCGGCCCGATCCGCATCGATCCCAAGCGCTTCGATGCCGGCGAGATCGGCCGCAATCCCTTCTTCTGTCCGGATGCGAAGGCCGCGGCCGAAATGGCCGAATTCATGGATGCCCTGCGCAAACAAGGCGATTCGATCGGCGCCGGCGTGACGGTCGAGGCGCACGGCATGCCGGCCGGCCTCGGCGAGCCGGTGTTCGACAGGCTCGATGCCGATATCGCCAAGGCCATGGTGTCGATCCAGGCCGTCAAGGGCGTCGAGATCGGCGACGGCTTCGCCTGCATCGAGGCGCATGGTTCCGAATTCGGAGACGCCATCCGCAAGTCGGGATTCGTCAGCAACCATGCCGGCGGCATCCTGGGCGGCATCTCCAACGGCGATGCCATCCGCGTGCGCCTGGCGCTGAAGCCGACCTCGTCGATCCTCAAGCCCAGGCCGACCGTCGACATCCACGGCAACGAGACGGACATCGTCACCAAGGGGCGGCACGATCCCTGCGTCGGCATCCGCGCCGTACCGATCGCCGAGGCGATGCTGGCGCTGGTGCTGGCCGATCATCTGCTGCGCCAGCGCGCCAGCCGTCTGGAGGAGACCTAGGCGGCCCTAGGGGCCGAAATCGTCATTGCCGAAATCGTCGGTCGAGGCCTGGGGCGGATGCCCGTCATAGATCTGATACAGCCGATTCTGGCGCCATGCCTCACGTGTGAAGACATAGGGATCGAGCGCCAGTTCGCTGACCATGTTCGTGGCATCCATCAGGTGCGAACGCGTGTTCAGCACCGACAGGATCGACAGCGGGATGGTGACCTCGGGCGCGGTGCCGTTGAGCGCAATCCAGAACAGCGGGTTGGTGGCGTAGGTCGAGGCGATGCCGAAGGTGTCGCGCACCGAGCTCGGGCCGAGGAAGGGGTAGACGAGATAGGCGCCCTGCGGCACGCCCCAGACCGCCAGCGTCTGCCCGAAATCCTCGTTGTGCTTCTCCAGCCCCAGGCCGGTGGCGGGATCGCCGAGGCCGGCGAAGCCGATCGTGGAGTTGACCAGGAAGCGGCCGAGATCGGACATGCCCTGCTTCCCCTTGGCCTGCAGGAAGTCGTTGATCACCGTGTTCATGTAACCGATGTTGCTGAAGAAGTTCGATACCAGAACCCGGAAGGTATCCGGCGTGGCGGCGCGGTAGGCACGGGTCGCCGGCAGCACCACGAGCTTGTCGGCGGCATCGTTCATCGAATAGAAGCTGCGGTTCAGCGGTTCGATCGGGTCGTAATGGTTCTTGGCCGTGGCGCAGCCGCTCAGCAGGCCCAGGATCAGCAGCGGCCATAGGCAGGATTGCCTGAGGCCGGATCGCATGGGCGGCTGCAAGGGAATGGGCCCGCTACTGGCAGGCGGGGCAGGCGCCGGCACCGCAGGCCGGCATCGCGCAGGCGGGTTCGCCCTGGCTGCTGCCCACGGCATGGGCGGACATCAGCTTCTTCAGATCCGTGCCATCGCAGCTCGGGCAGTGCACCCGATCCTCCCTGTGCATGACGAGGGTCTCGAAGCGGTGGCGGCACTGCCCGCATTCGTATTCGTAGATCGGCATGGCATCCTCCTGTCCGACGGCGCCCATCCTAGTCAAGCCGCAACCGTCCGGTAAAGCAACAGCGATCCCGTTTCCCGCGATGCGGGGACCGATTCGGACTAGGCCAGATCCCCGAAATCGATGTCGAGCACCGGGTGGTCACGCCAGCAGCGGTGGTCGAAGTGCCACCATTCGCGCGGGTGCACGGCAAATCCCTCCGCCTCCATGCATGCGCGCAGCAGATCGCGGTTGGCGAGCCGCGCGGGATCGCCGCCGGCGTAGGTGGGGTAGGCGCGTTCGCTGAATTCGTCGTAGCCGCTGGGCATGGCCGCTTCGCGGCCGCTGGCGGCATCGAGCAGCGTCAGATCGACGGCGCAGCCGCGGTTGTGCACCGATCCCGCCGCCGGATCGGCGATGAAACCGCGGTACTGCGGGAACGCTTCCCACAGCTCCCGGGTGACATGCCAGGGCCGGTAGGCATCGAGGATCAGC
>DATLWN010000178.1:0-3116 GCA_035576305.1 Mariprofundaceae bacterium | reverse complement strand
CGATGACGATGGCCTCATCCCCGCTGCCGACGGCCTCCTCCGCCACTGCGGCCATCAGTGCTCCTGGCAGGGATTGTTTCCGCCGTCCGCCTTCGGAGCCATCGCCTGCGGCTGGTCCAGGGGAATGATGACCGTGGCCGGCATGCCCAGGCGCAGCTCGCCCTCCGGGTTGCACACGAACACGCGCAGCTGGTAGACCAGCTGCGTGCGCAACTCCTCGGTCTGCACGGACTGCGGTGTGAACTCGGCCGTCGGCGAGATGTAGCCGACCCAGCCGCGGTAGCGCTTGCCCGGAAAGCTGTCCGTCTCCACCTCGGCCCGCATGCCCGGCCGCACCCGGCCGAGATCCCTCTCCGGCACATAGGCGCGCACCCACAGCGGATCGGTCATGGCCAGCGTGTAGGCGGGGCGTTGCGGCGTGGCCATGTCGCCCGGTTCGAGGATGCGGTTGCGGATGATGCCGTCGGCCGGTGCGAGCAGGCTGGCATTGGTCAGGCCATATTTCGCCAGCTCCAACTGGGCCTGGTCGGCCTTCAGTTCGGCCTTGGCCGCGGCGATGTCCTCCTGGCGGGGCCCCTGCTCGGCCAGCCTCAGCACCTCCGTCGCCGCCTTGACCCGCTCGCGTGCCGCCTTGGCGGCGGCCCCGGCATTGTCCGTCTGTTCCTTCGAGGCCAGATCCTGCGTACTCAGCTTGCGCAGGCGCTGGTAGGTGCGCGCGGCATCCTCCGCCTGGGCCTGGGCAGCCGCCAGATCGGCGCGCGCCTTGCGGATATCCTCCGGGCGGCTGCCGGCCAGCATGCGGTCGACGACTGCCTGCTGGGCCTCGAGCTGGGCCGTGGCGCGATCCACCAGTGCCTGCAGCCCGGTGGTCGTCAGTTCGGCCAGCAGCTGCCCCTTGTGCACCCGGTCACCCTCTTCGACCAGCATGCGGGCCACGCGCTCGCTACCGTTGAACGCCAGCGCGACCTCGCGCATATCGACATTGCCGTACAGCTTCAGATCCCCGCCCGCAGCCTGTCGGCGGTGGTCATGCCACAGCCAGATACCGATCACGGCAACCGCCAGCAGGACAATCGATATGCGCAGCGCTTTCTTGTTCATGACCATCCCCGCGAATTAATCTGGCCGGCCTCCGACCTCCCCAGTGTAGCGGACATCGCCCGCGCTCCAAGTCCCCGAAAACCGGGAACTGCCCTGCTTAGCATATGATGGCTGTTCGTGATGCTTGGCCCATGCACGATCCGATGCCGAAATCGGCCTAATGTCCGGCAGCTTGTCCGTCAAATGCGGGGATATCGGATAACTTCTCGGGATTGCGTTGCACGAAAACACGGGCGATTCGGCCATCACCCCCATATTCGAACGTCATGGTCTGTATCGGCTGGCCGCCCAAATCATAAACGAGGATCCCGGCATCGCCGTTGACCTGGCCGAGCTGCATATGGAACTGGCCCTGCCCAAGCCGGGCAAACCCGATCAGGGTCTTGGCCACGCGATCGCAACCTTGCAAGGGACGGGGAATGGTGGCCGCTTTCCCCCCGCCATCGGCGATCAAGGTGCAATCCTCGGTCAAGAGGCGCGCCAGGCTCGCGGCGTCACCTGACCAGATGGCTTCGGCAAAGGCATGGGCAAGCTGGCTTCGCCGCTCCACGTCGACCGAAAAACGGGCGTGCCCGGATCTGATCTGTTTGCGCCCCCGCGATGCCAGCTGGCGGCAGGAAGCCTCGGAACGGCCGATCAGATGCGCAATCTCGGCGAATTCCATATCGAAGACATCGTGCAGCAAAAAGGCCGTTCTCTCCAGGGGTGAAAGCCGCTCCAAAGCGAAAAGAAAGGCATAGGAGAGATCCTGCGCCAATTCGGTGGCCGCCTCCGGGCCGGGATCGAACGTCGCCACATCCTCGACGACCGGCTCCGGCAACCAGACGCCCGGATAGGTTTCACGCAGGACACGCGCGGCTCGCATCCGGTCCAGACATAGCCGCGTCACGATCCGTGCCAGGAAAGCGCGCGGATTGTCCACCGCCTGATGATCCACATTGTGCCAGCGCAACCAGGCATCCTGGACCACGTCCTCCGCATCGGCACGCGAACCCAGCATGCGGTAGGCCAGGCCGCGCAGATAGGAACGATGCATCTCGAAATATTCGATGTCCGTATTCATATCACACGGCCTCAACGCCGGAGGAAACCTTACAAGGCCGCACATCCCGGCTGCCGACCCTGACGCTGACGCAGGCCCGCCCATGCCCCAACGCATATTTCATAGTAGGGAACATACGGGAAGCCGTCATCGCAAAGGCCAGGCTCAGCAATCCCTCACGGCCCCAGCACCCAAGGACCATTTCGCGCAACGACTCAGCCCGAGGATCGCGTAGCAGCACGGCCCGGGTAAAAGCCACGCCCAGAGCAGCATCCTCATCCATCAATTGCCGGTCGGCGGTCAGTATCCCCTGCAACACGGCAGGGGGTACCCCATCGCGTTCGGCCATCGTGGCGACCAGTTGTGTGCATGGCCCGCAATCCTCGATCATGGTTGCCGTAAGTTTTGCGGCGTACCAGGCGGACCGCGGCAACCCATGGCAGTAACGGCCCATCTTGGAGACAGCGTTGAAACGCATCAGCGCCCGCACGCTGATATCGAGAATCTCGCGCACATAGCCGACGTCATAGTCGAACCCCCTTTCAAAGGCATCCAACTGCTTTTGTATCATCCAGCGCAACATTATTCACCCCTTGATCGCTGTGTTGGCGCCGCTGTCGGCGGAGCCATGTATCAAGACGCCGCAGCACCCCCCACTGTGACATGTGCTGGACGTGGTGGAACGGACATGCCGCCGTCGGTTATGCTTGAGCAATGCGCGAGTCCCCCGAAGCGATGCTCATCGTCGGCCTGATGTCCGGCACCTCCTGCGACGGCATCGATGCCGCCGTGGTGGAGATCGGCGGGACGGCCCGGCCGCGGCTGCTGCATTTCCAGAGCTCGCCGATGCCCGAACGGCTGCGCGAACCCGCCCTGCGCCTGGCCGCCCCCGGCGTGCACGAGATCGACCCCATGGGGGCGCTGGACGTCGCCCTCGGCCAGGCCTTCGCGGATGCGGCGTTGTCCGCCATCG
>DATLWN010000177.1:0-5130 GCA_035576305.1 Mariprofundaceae bacterium | reverse complement strand
TCTGGGTATGCGAGCACGATGCCGTGTACACGACGGGCCGGCGCGGATGCGACAACCGCACCGTGGCGACGCTGCCGGCGCCGCTGGTGCACACCGACCGCGGCGGGGAGACCACGTTCCACGGTCCCGGGCAGCTGATGCTCTACCCCTTGATCGACCTGCGCCGCCGCCGGCTCGGCGTGCGGGACTACGTGTCGCTGCTGGAGGCGTCGTGTATCGGCCTGCTGGAGCGGCTCGGCGTGGCCGCGCAGCGGCGCTGCGGCTTTCCCGGCGTGTGGACCGACAGGGGCAAGATCGCGGCGCTGGGCGTGCGCGTGCAGCATGGCGTGGCCTATCACGGCATGGCCCTGAACGTCGATGTCGATCCCGCCTGGTTCGCCTGCATCGATCCCTGCGGCCTGTCGCTGCCGGTGGATCGCCTCGCCGACCACGGCCTCGCCCTGCCACCCGATGCCGAGCTGGGCGGGCGCTGGGCGGCGGGATTCGCCGCGCTGCTGCCCCGGCAAAGGCATGGCGCATTTACATCGGCGGGGTGAGCGATTAACGTTCGCGCCCTTTCGGACCGGCGGATGAATGGTTATCATCCACGGCCCGTTTCCCACGATGGAGGTTCAGATGGCCCTGACCAAGCAGCAACTGGCCAAGTTTGAGGAGCAGCTCGTTTCCTGGAAGACCGAGCTGCAGGAAGGCCAGAACCAGAGCGTTCACGCCCTGCACGAGATGGAGCAGGGGTCGTTCCCCGATCCGACCGATCAGGCCAGCATGGAAACCGATCTCAATTTCGACCTGAGGATCAAGGACCGCGAGCGCAAGCTGATCCGCAAGATCGACCAGGCGCTGGAGCGCATCAAGGAAGGCGAGTTCGGCATGTGCGAGGCATGCGGCGGCGACATCGGCGTCAAGCGCCTGCAGGCCCGTCCGGTCACCACGCTGTGCATCGACTGCAAGACCGCCCAGGAACAGGAAGAGCGCACCCGCTCCGAATAAGCCCCTCCCGGCTTTGTATTTCCGCCCGTAACCGCTAGCCTTTCCATTGCCCGCCAGGGCGAAGGAGGGGGATCGGCGTGTTACGGTCCTATATCGGATTCATCGAGCGTCACCAGCAATGGTTCCGCCTGCCGATGGTCGGCGTGCTGGCGGTGCTCGCCGTGCTGCTGGCCCTGATCCGCCCGGCCTTCATCGAACAGATCGAGTTCAAGACCCTGGACGAGCGCTTTTTGCTGCGCGGCCCGCGCACGCCGTCGGTGCCCGTGGTGATCGTCGCCGTCGACGACGCCTCGCTGGATGCGGTCGGCCGCTGGCCCTGGCCGCGCGACAAGATCGGGGCCATCGTCGAGCGCGTGCTGGAGCACGACCATGCCAGGGCGCTGGGCTTCGACATGGTGTTCTCGGAGGCCCAGACCAATCCCGTCACCGAGACCCTGCGCCTGATGCAGGCACAGGGGCAGCGGGTGCCGCCGGTCGCGGACTGGCTGGCGTCCCACCGCCAGGACGGCGATCTGGACCGGCATTTCGAGGCGCTGCTGGAGCGCTTCAAGGACAGGGTGGCGCTCGGCTATTTCTTCTATCCCGAGGGCTCCAATCCGCCCGTGCTCATCCGCCGGCGCGTGGGCCAGGAGATGGCCATGCTGCAGCCCTCGGCGATCTCGGTGTCCATGACGGCCGATGCGCACGCGCCGATGCCGCGCATCGCGGCGATCGAGGGCAATATCCCGGGGATCATGCATGCGGCCGAGGTTGCCGGCTTCTTCAATTTCCTGCCGGACCGCGACGGCATGGTGCGGCGCGTGCCGCTGGTCGCCACGTATGACGGCATGGTCTATCCGAGCCTGGATCTGCAGCTGTTGCGCATCGCCCTCGGCTGGCCGACGGTGTCCGCGCACGTCACGGACGCCGGCGTCGAGTATGTCAGCCTCGGCAAGCACGTGGTGCACACGGACCTCGGCGGCGGCATGCTGCTGAACCATTACGGCCCGGCCCACAGCTTCCGGCATGTCCCGGCCATCGACGTGCTGGAGGGGCGCGAGAATCCGGACCTGTTCAACAATGCCATCGTGCTGCTCGGCGTCACGGCGGTGGGCGTCTACGACCAGCGCTCCATCCCGTTCGATGCGACCTTCCCGGGCGTGGAGGCCCATGCCGCGGCCATCACCAACATGCTCAGCGGCACCGAGATCCATCGCCCGCCGACGCTCGGCATCCTCGAGGTGCTGCTCGTGCTGCTGCTCAGCCTCGGCAGCGGCTGGCTGGCCTGCCGCCGCGGCCCGATCATGCAGAGCTCGCTGCTGCTCGGCGTGCCGCTGCTGATCCTCAGCGTCGGCTTCTGGGTGTTCGTCGAGTACAACATCTGGCTGAAGGTGTCCTATCTCGTGATCGGGGTGCTGATGACGACGCTGCCGGTGACCCTGACCGAATACGCCGTCGAGGCCCGCCGGCGCGGCTTCATCCATGACGCCTTCTCCCGCTACCTGGCGCCCGAGGTGGTGGCCAACCTGGCGCGCTATCCGGAGGGGCTGCGGCTCGGCGGCGAGGAGCGGGTGCTCACCGCGGTGTTCTCCGACATCGCCGGTTTCTCGTCCTTCTCCGAGACATTGCCGCCGGACCGGCTGGTGAAGTTCCTGAACCAGTACCTGACGGCGATGAGCGACATCATCCTGGCCCACGGCGGCACCATCGACAAATACGAGGGCGACGCGATCATCGCCTTCTTCGGCGCCCCGGTGGAGTTGGAGGACCATGCCCGCCGCGCCGTCACCGTGGCGCTGGCCCAGCAGCGGCGGCTGGCCGAGCTGCGCAGCCAGTGGCTGGATCAGGGCTATCCCGAGGTGCACATGCGCATCGGCATCAACACCGGCAACATGGTGGTCGGCAACATGGGCACCGAGTCCCACATGGACTACACCATCATGGGCGATCACGTGAACCTGGCCAGCCGGCTGGAGGGCGTGTGCAAGGTCTACAGGGTGCCGATCCTGATCAGCCGCGACAGCTACATGCCGGCGCGCGACGAGATCGCCGCCCGCTTCATCGACCGCATCCAGGTGGTCGGGCGCAAGCAGGTGGTGGACGTCTTCGAGCCGCTGGGTTTCAGAAGGGATGTCGGGGAGGCGAGGCTGCGCTTCGCCCGCAACTACGAGAAGGCCTGGGAGCTGATGCGGGATCGGAAGTTCGCCGAGTCCGAGGAGATCCTGGAGGATCTGGTGGCCCTGCATCCGGACGACGGGCCGTCGGTGGTGATGCTCGAGCGCGTGCGCGCCTTCCGCAAGCAGGATCCGGGCTCCACCTGGACCGGGGTGCACATCCTGGAATCGAAATAGGGCGCCGGTTGACGGCCCGTCCCGCCCGTGGCAATACTGGGGGCAGGGAAAGGGGACGACGCGGAGGGCTGATCATGGTGATGGACAGGGAATCCGCGGCACGTTCGCTGCCGCTGCGCGGCGCATCGCCGCTGCTGCTGATGAAAAAGGCATCCCTCGGGGCCATGGCCTGCGCCGTCGCGGCCGTCATCTGCGCGGCATGCCTGGGCAGCGGCCCCGCGCAGGCCGCCGACTGGGTGCGCTACACGGCGCCGGACCGCAGCTTCGCCGTCAGCCTGCCGATGACCCCCACGGTGGAGGCGCCCAAGGAGGGGAGGCTGCTGCTCAGCACCGCCAACGCCGAAGACACCGAGAGCTATGTCGTCGACTCGATGCAGCTCAAGGGCCCCGAGGAGGACATCGCGGACCGGCTGTTCACGTCGGCCATCGACGCCATCGTCCGCATCAAGAAGACCACCATCCTGTCGCAGCAGCGGCACCAGGTCTTCGGCCATCCCGCCGACGACATCAAGATGCGCTCCCTCGAGGGCTATTACATCTGGGAGCGCATGATGGTCGTCGATGATCACTTCTACCAGTTCCTGCACGTCACCACCACGGAGGAGGATGCGCCCGCCCGCTTCTGGGATTCCTTCGTGCTGCGGCCCTGAGAGGTACCGGCCATGATGTTGCACAACCATCCGAGGCCCGGCTCATCGCCCCTCAGGGCCATGGTTCTCGCCCTGGCGCTCGGCGCCGCGGCATGCCTGGGCAGCGGCCCGGCCCGGGCCGCCGACTGGGTGCTGTACACGGCGCCGGACCACAGCTTCTCCGTCAGCCTGCCCGTGACCCCCGAGGTGCAGCTGGACAGTACCGGCTCGCTGCAGATCACGTCCTCGCCCAGCGAGAACGAGACCTATATCGTCGAATCGACGGACCTGAAGGCAAGCAGGGAGGGCGTGGCGGACCAGCTGTTTTCGGCGACCCTGTACACCACGGCCCAGAACATGAAGGCCACCGTCCAGTCGCAGCAGCGCCACCAGGCGCTCGGCCATCCCGCCGAGGATATCAAGATGCTGAGCAAGGAGGGCTATCATGTCTGGGCCCGCTGGCTGATCGTCGACGACCACTTCATCCAGCTGATGCATGTCGCCGTCACCGACGACGACCAGCCCCATCGCTTCTGGGATTCCTTCATCCTGCGCCCCTGAGAGGTACCACCATGATGTCACGCAACCATCCGCTGACCCGCCGCCCATCGCCCGTGCGCTCGATGCTTCTCGCCGCCGTGGCGCTCGTGGCGCTGGTGTTCCCGGGCGGCCCGGCCCGGGCCGCCGACTGGGTGCTGTACACCGCGCCGGACCACAGCTTCTCCATCAGCCTGCCCATGACCCCCGAGGTGAAGCTGGACAAGACCGGCTCGCTGCAGGTCGTGTGCTCGCCCAGCGAGAACGAGACCTATATCGTCGAATCGACGGACCTGAAGGCATACAAGGAGGATGTGGCCGAACGGCTGTTCACGGTGACCCTGGATGGCACGGCCCAGGCCATGAAGGCCACCGTCCAGTCGCAAGAGCACCATCGGGTCCTCGGCCATCCCGCCGACGACATCAAGCTGCTGAGCAAGGAGGGCTATCATGCCTGGACGCGCTGGCTGGTCGTCAACGACCACTTCATCCAGCTGATGTATGTCTCCACCGCCGACAACGACCAGCCCCACCGCTTCTGGGACTCCTTCATCATCCGTCCCTGAGAGGTGCCGGCCATGACCCTGCATAAGCATGCGCCGACCCGCCGCCCGTCGCCCGTGCGCCCGATGCTGTTCGCCGTCGCG
>DATLWN010000176.1:0-10324 GCA_035576305.1 Mariprofundaceae bacterium | reverse complement strand
GGTACGGCGCCGTCATGCGTCCCGGTTCGCCATGCCGGGGCCCGGCAGGTAGGGCCCGAGTGCCTCGGTGATGCGTTCGAGCACGGCGGCCTTGTCCGTCATGAATGCGGCGGCCCGCTCGTGCAGCTGCCGAAGCTCCGCGGGATGGGCCAGGAAACGGCGGATGGCGGCGTCCAGCTCCGTATCGTCGCGCGCGATCACCGCGGCGCCCGCGGACTGCATCTGCTGCATGACGTCGCGGAAGTTCTCGACATGCGGGCCGGTGATCACGCCGCGCCCGCAAATGGCGGCCTCCAGCGGGTTGTGGCCGCCGACCGGCACCAGACTGCCGCCGATGATGACGATATCGGCGACGGTATACAGCGAGGACAGCAGGCCCATGGCATCGACCAGGCAGACATCGTGCCGGCCGGGGGCCGCCTGCGACCAGCGCGATGCGGGCAGCCCCGCCTCCGCGATCATGGCCGCGACGGCCTCGAAGCGTTCCGGATGACGGGGGACGATGACGGTCAGCAGCTCCGGCAGCTGCGAGCGCCAGCCGGGGAGCATCGACAGCAGGCGTCGCTCCTCGTCGTCGTGGGTGCTCGCCACCAGCAGGATCGGGCGCCTGCCGGAGGCATCGAGGTGACGGCGCAGTGCCCCGGCATCCGCATCCGGGGGACGGATGGCGAACTTGAGGTTGCCGGCCACGCGGATGCGTTCGTCCCGGATGCCGAGGGCGGCGAGCCGCGAGGCGTCCAGCTCGCTCTGGGCCAGGAACAGGCGCACCGGTTCCAGCCAGCGTCGCCACAGGGCGCGGCTGGCCAGGTAGCGGGGGAACGAGCGGTCCGAGATGCGCGTATTGATGCCGATGACCGGGATGCCCCTGCGCCGGCATGCCGCCAGCATGCCGGGCCAGAACTCGGTCTCGGTCAACAGCAGCAGCCGCGGGTCCAGCCGCCGGATCAGCCGGCGCATGGTGCCCGGCAGGTCCCAGGGCAGGTAGGATATGGTCAGCGAATCGGCGAACAGGCGCAGGGCCTGGTGGTAGCCGGTCCGCGTGACGACGGTCAGGTGGATGGCATGCCCCCGAGCCAGCAGCCAGCGGATCAGTGGTGCGACGGAGTTGATCTCGCCCATCGAGCATGCGTGCACCCACAGGCAGCCCGTGCGCGCATCCGGCAGGTCGAGCGCCAGGTGCTGGCGCCATTTGACGGCGGGTACGGATCGGGCCGCGGGCTCCGGTTGCATGGGCGTATTGGAGCAGGAAACACCCGTTTCATCCACAGCCGGGATGCGTCAAGGGGCAAAGCGGGCTTGCATGGGCGCATGCGTTGCGCTTGTATCTACAGCAAGGCTATCATTGCCGGACAGGACAAGGAGGGTGCCGTGGACATCGATTTTCAGTGGCTGGAAGACAAGGTGCTGTTGCGCAAGCTGAGTGGCGAGGAACGGGATATCCTGGCCGGCGTCATCCAGCCGCAGGCATTCAATGCGGGCGAGGTCATGCTCAAGCAGGGGCAGCCCGGCGGGGTGCTTTACCTGCTGCGCTCCGGCAGTGCGATCATCGACCGTGAGGACGGGGAGCAGAAAACGCGTGTCGCCACCATCCACGAAGGGGCGATGTTCGGCGAGATGACCTTCCTGACCGGTGACGAGGCGAGCGCCACGGTGACCGCCAAGAGCGCCTGCACCGTCTACAAGCTGACCCGGACCTCCTATTCGGAACTGATGCAGCGCCAGCAGGACCTCGTGTATTCGCTGTTCGCCTACATCCTGATCCATGCCGCGCGCGTGATCCGGAACATGAACGAGGAGCATGTGAACCTGCTGCAATACATTGCCGGACGGCGCGTCTAGCATCGATCCCGCCCCGTTGTCCGGGCTGTTATCACCGTCCCCGGGGATGCACTGATGTTCGCCGCTATTCTGCTGTTGCTGGCCGCGCTGGTGATCGTGTTCCTCGCCGCCCAGGCGTTCACCAATGCGATCGAGCATCTGGGGGAGCGCCTCGGCGTTTCCGAGGGTGTGACCGGTTCCGTGTTTGCGGCCATCGCCACGGCGATGCCGGAAACCATCATCCCCATCGTGGCCATCGTGGCCGGCGGCAGCAATGTCGCGCTGAATCACGCGGTCGGTGTCGGCGCGATCCTGGGCGCGCCCTTCATGCTCAGCACGCTCAGCATCGGCCTGATGGCCTGGTTCGCCGGCCGCAGGCGCGGGTGGCGTGAGGCGTTCACCCCCGAAAGCGGGGGCATGCGCCGCGACATGCACGTGTTCGCCCTTGCCTTTCTGCTGGTGGTCGGGGCCGCACTGATGCCTTCCGCGTGGCAGCCGGTGCAGGCGGCCATCGCCGCGCTGCTGTTCATCATCTACTTCTTCTATCTGATGGACACGATACGCAGCAGCCAGGGGCTCGTGGCCGACGGCCATGCCACCGAGGCCGATGACGCATTGTACCTGGCCCGCCTGTTCGGCGATGCCCATTGGGTGGCCGTGATGCAGCTGGCCGCGGCGCTGGCGCTGCTGGTATGGGGCGCCAAGCTTTTCGTGGCCGGCGTGGAGCAGGTCAGCACGCTGGCCGGCGTGCCGGCACTTCTGGTATCGCTGCTGGTGGTCCCGATCGCCACCGAGCTGCCGGAGAAGGTGAATTCCATCCTGTGGATTCGCCGTGCCAGGGATACGCTGGCCTTCGGCAACATCACCGGCGCCATGGTCTTCCAGGGCACGGTGATCCCCGGCCTGGCCATGCTGCTGATCCCCTGGCATATCGATGATGTGTATGCGCTCGCGGCCATCCTGATGACGGTGCTGGGGGTCGGCTGGCTGTACTGGCTGCACGGGACGGGGCGGCTGCAGCCGAGGCATGTGATGCTGAATATGGCGCTTTACGGTGCCTTCGTGCTGTTTGCCGTCATCCACTAGTCTCCGGTGGATGGAATCCGTCCGGGGAGCCCGCTGCCAAGGATGGCTCGCCGTCCGGCATGGAGGATAGATCGATGATCGAGGCCCTGATCTGTATCGCCGGCATCCTGTACCTGTCGCTGCTGATCGAGGATCGGCTGAAGGTGCCGCTGCCACTGAGCCTGATCACCCTGTCATTCCTGCTGCACCATGTGGCGCCGGATGCCTTGCTGCTGACCGGGGATACCGGGCGTTTCGCGGCCCTGGTGCTGTTCCTGCTGCCGGTGCTGCTGATCTCCGATTCGCTGGAGCTCAGCATCGAGGATCTGAAGGCGCACGGGCTGAGCCTGTTCTACCTGGCGGTGGTGGCCGTGGCGCTGTCGGTGGTGGTGGCGATCTTCACCGCCAACCAGATCTTCGGCGAGTACCATCTTTCCGTGGCGGCCATCATCGCCCTGTTCGCGATGGTGCTGGCCACCGACCCGGTGTCGGTGGTCAGCATCTTCTCCAAGTTCGAGCTGCCGCACCGGCTGAAGATCCTGGCGGAGGGCGAAAGCCTGTTCAACGATGCCACGGCCCTGATCGTCTTCGTGTTCATCGGCCTGTACGCGCTGGAGGGGGGGCAGGTGACGGTGGCATACGTGGGCCAGGTCAGCGCCGTCGTGGTGTTCGGGTCCGTGGCCCTGGGCCTGGTGATCGGCGTGCTGGGCCTGGTGGCGATGAAGACGACCGAGAACCGGATCGCCGAGCTGCTGGTGCTGCTGCTGACCGGCTATGCGGCCTTCGTGCTGGCCGAGCATTTCTATGCCGTGCTCAACCTGATGGGGGGCCATTCCCATATGCACCTTTCCGGCATCCTGGCCTGCATCGTCGCCACCATCACCGTGCATCACGTGATGACCCGTTCGCTCGGCATGGACGAACGGGTGCTGCAGGCCGAGGCGGACGAGCTGGAGCAGGAGGCCATGCAGGTGCCGCCGTCCCGGCGGCTGATCCGGCGGGCGATCGGGCGCATCGAGTCGACGGTGGAGGAACGGGACCGGCACAGGCGGACGAAGGAGGACATCCAGCTTCTGGCCATCGTTGCCAACACCGTGCTGTTCATCGCCATGGCCGAGATCATCGATCTGAAGCTGCTGCTGCAGTACAAGGCCGAGATCCTGGCCATGTTCGTGCTGACGACGCTGATCCGGGCGCTGATGATGGCCAAGTTTGCGATGATCACCACGACCACCCGCCGGATGACGCGGATCAACTTCCGCTGGTGGGGCATCCTGACCTTCGCAGGCATCAAGGGCGGGCTTTCGGTGGTCATGGTGATGCTGATGCCGGCCGATTTCCCGCATCTGGAGATGTTCAAGGCCATCGTGGTCGGGGTCGTGGTGCTGTCCACCTTCATCTATTCGGCGATATTGCTAGCCCTGATCGCCGCGAACCGGGAGGCGTTTCGCCGGGAGGTGGAGGCCGAACACCCGTAAACCCTGTGGCGCTGCGGCGGATACACAAAAAGCCCCGGCGAACCGGGGCTTTTTATGCTTTTGTCTGATGCCTTTGGGGAGGGAGGGGAGGAGGGATCGGCATCAGACAGTACGAACCATAGAGGCCTCCTGTGATGGAGGTATGAAGATCGAATTAAAAAAAATTCATGTAAGAGTGGATGGCGGGTGCGGACCTTGCAGCGTGCCGCCATGCTAGCGTTCATGCCGGTCGTGTGCCAGTTCATGCAGCAGCTCGATCTGGAGCTGCTGGATCTCGACCAGCCGCTGCCACTGGTTCTGCAACAGGTGATCGACCTTCTCGTTCAGGTGCTGGATCTCCAGTTCGGCCTTCAGGTTGACCTTGTAGTCGTTCTCGGCGCGCAGGCGGTCGCGGATCTCCTGACGGTTCTGGCTCATCATGATGATCGGGGCCTGCACGGCGGCCAGGCATGACAGCAGCAGGTTGAGCAGGATGAAGGGATAGGGATCGGCGGGTTTCCAGATCAATACGGCCGAGTTGATGACGATCCAGATGACGACGAACAGCACGAAGATGATCAAGAAGGCCCAGCTGCCGCCGAACTCGGCCATGCGGTCGGCCATGCGCTCTCCGAAACTCAGCTCGCGCTCGTATTCGGATTCGATGTTGGCGCTCAGCAGTTCGTGCTGGACGAGGCTCTCCACCACCTCCTGCTCCAGGGCCGTCAGCTCCCCCTTTTCCGCTTCAAGCACGGACTCCACGTATTGCGTCCGGTAACGGGTCAGGTCCTTGGAACAGATGAAATCGTTCTCGGACCATGCGGGGTGTTCCCTGCGGATGATGTCGCTGACGGGGGTGCGTACGGACGCGGCGGGGACGATCTGTGGCCGCGGGAACGATTTGCCGCAGATGGAACAGGTATGATGCGTCGCTGCTGTGCCTTGCTTCATGATGCCTCCGCCTGGCCAAGACCGATGGGACGAATGCATGGGCGGCTCACGGGCCTGCCCCTCCCCGGGCCCGGATCAGGCGCGTTCGACGTACTCGCCGGTTTCGGTGTTGACCTTGATCCGGGTGCCGGCCTCAAGGTACGGCGGCACCATGATGGATGCGCCCGTTTCCAGCTTGCCCGGCTTGTACGAACTGGTCGCCGTCTGCCCCTTCATCGCGGCATCGCATTCGACCACCGTCAGCACCACCGTCTGCGGCAGGCGCACGTTCAGCGGGCGGTCCTCATGGAATTCGACCTCGACCTGCATCTCCGGCAACAGGTACGGCAGGGCCTCCTCGACCATGTCGCGCCCGAGGGTGATCTGCTCGTAGCTCTCCGTGTCCATGAAATGGAACAGGTCGCCGTCCTCGTACAGGTACTGCATCGGCCGCTGGGACAGGGTCACGCGCTCGACGCGTTCGGTGGAGTTGAAACGCTTGTTGGTCTTGGTGCCGGACTCGACATTGCGCATCTCCACCTGCATGCACGCCACGCCCTTGCCCGGCGTCACATGCATGCTCTTGCTGACGCGCCACAGGGCGCCGTCGACTTCCAGGATGTTACCGGCGCGGATGGCCGTGGCATTGATTTGCATTGCTCGTCTCCTGAGGCACAATTCCGGGTTCCGATGGCGGATGCCGTCTGTGTTTCGGGCAGCGGAACATAGCCGCAATGCGCCGACTCAGCAAGCCGTCAGCCCATGCGAGGTTTCCGGATGCCATCGATGGACATATCTGAAACAGGATCGAGGCCTGCATGAACCTTTCGACCATGATGACCGTCCAGGAGGCGATCGATCAGTTCGATACCGCCAGCATCGCCGCCGACAGGGCACACGGGCAGGAGGTGGAGCGTTGCCTGGACGCGTTCGCGGCATATCTGCTGCACTTTTCCGACCTGTTCCATGATGACGAGCACCTCGACGAGGGGGCGATGGAGGAATGGGAGGAGTCGCTCGGCGCCTATATGGAGCAGCTGTTCGAGGGCGACGTCGAGCCTTCGCAGGACCTCGGTGCCCTGACGCTGAGCCAGCTCGATCCGGAGCATGTCCACGATTTCCTGGCCTGGTTCATCCTGCGGGAGACCGAGGGGGACCAGGAGACCGTCGAGGTCTGCGGCAGGGTCATGCGCGAGTGGGTCGAGTACCTCGCCGGCCGCGGCTGGATCGACACGGCCGACAAGATCGGCTTTCTGGACAGCATCCGCGATGCGGTCGAGATGGGACAGCGCGTGGCCAAGGCGGCCCGGTTGCTGCTGCGCTTCGTGCGCATGGGCAGCGGCATGCCGGAGTCCGTGCGCACGGTGCCGTTTTCCGATTTCATCGAGGGGCATGCGCAGGTGCATCGCATCGATCAGGCATCCGTCACCCTGCGTTTCGAGGAGGACGGGCCGCTGGTCGGGCCGATCGCCCTGCCGGAGGAGATCATCGCCCTGCTCAGGGAGGGCGACGTGATGGATGTCGAGGTCGGCCGGCGCGGCGAGATATGGCAGATGGTGGATATCGGCCCCGTCTATCCGGCCAGCGTCCATGTCGAGCCGGAGGTGTTCGGCATCGGCGATATCGGGGAAAGCGACACCTGAGCCGGGGCCCCGCCGGGCTGCCGCTGTCGCGGACTTGTCTGTCAGGCGAGGGCATCGCTGCCTCGCCGGGTGCTTGCGGAGGTTGGGCGATGGACGTCGGATACTTCGTACAGGCCTTGATCGGGTTGTTTGCCGTCGTGGACCCGTTCTGCGCGGCGGCGTTGTTCGCGGCGATGACCACGGCAAACAGCCACGAGGAACGCCGCGCGATGGCGCTGCGTGCGGCGGTCGTGACCTTCTCGGTGCTGGTCGCGTTCCTGTTTCTCGGCCAGGCCATCCTGCACTTCTTTTCGATCTCCCTGGCCGCCTTCCAGATCGCCGGCGGTCTCGTGCTCGGTCTGATGTCCATGGATTCCCTGAAGGCCTTCCATACCGGGGTGCGCACCACCAGCAGTGAGAAGAGCGAGGGTATCGCCAAGCCGGACGTGTCGGTCACCCCGGTGGCGGTGCCGCTGCTCGCCGGGCCTGGCGCCATCTCGCTGGTGGTGCTGTATGCGGCCCAGTATCCGGGGGCGGCCGGCCACGGCGTGCTGGTCCTCGTCATCGCCGTGGTTTCCGGGCTGGCCTGGCTGATCCTGCGCGGCGCCGACCGCATGGTCGCCCTGGTCGGGCAGACCGGCATCAACGTGCTCAGCCGCCTGATCGGGCTGCTGGTGCTGGCCATCGCCGTGCAGTTCGTGGTCGAGGGGGTGGCGCACATCTGGGTCCACAGCGTGGCCTGACGCATGCCTGGCCCGGTCGCGATGCGGGCCGGATTTCAGCCCAGGCGGTCGGTGATCCAGCGGCCGACGGCCTGGATCTCGTCGGCGCAGACATGGTGCGCCATCGGATAGGCATGCCATGCCACGTCGTAGCCCCATTCGCCCAGCGTGTGCCGCGCCTGTTCCCCGAGGGCGAAGGGCACGACCGGATCGTTGACGCCGTGGGCCATGAAGATCGGCACATCCTGGTTCTCCCTGCTGCGCGTGGCGGCGAGCTGGTCGCGCTGCAGCAGGTAGGCGGACAGGGTGATGATGCCGGCGAGCCGCTCGCGGTGGGTCAGGCCCACATGCAGCGCCATGGCCCCGCCCTGGGAGAAGCCGGCGAGGATGATGCGGTTGGCGGCAATGCCGCGCATCTGCTCCTGCTCGATCAGCAGCCTGATCCGGCGCGCCGAGCGCGCGATGCCCTGGTCGTCGTGCTCGATGCCGAGGTCCGTGTGCCGGATGTCGTACCAGGCCGGCATGATGTAGCCGCCGTTGATCGAGACCGGGATGCCCGGCGCATGCGGGAACACGAAGCGCACGGCCAGCCGATCGGGCAGCCCGAGATCGGGGACGATGGGCTCGAAGTCATGGCCGTCGGCGCCGAGGCCGTGCAGCCAGATGATGCTGGCAGTCGGTGGATGGGCGGTTTCGATCTCCACGGCGGGCAGCATGGGTTCGCTCATGGCGTCATGGTGCCGCACTTTCTTTCTTGTGTCTCGCGGGCGTTGTGGTGAAATCCCGCCGATGAGCAAACATGTGCACATCCTCGGCATCTGCGGCACCGCCATGGCGGCCATCGCCAAGCTGGCGAAGGACAACGGCTTCGTCGTCACCGGTTCGGATGCCGGGGTCTATCCGCCGATGTCCGATTTCCTGCGCGCCGAGGGCATCATCGCCCTCGAGGGCTATGACGCGGCCCACCTCGATCCGGTACCGGACCTGGTGGTCATCGGCAACGCCATGAGCCGCGGCAATGCCGAGGTGGAGGCAGTGCTCGATCAGGGGCTGAGTTACTGTTCCGGCCCGGAGTTCATCAGCCGTTACATCCTTCCCGGCCGGCATGCCGTGGTGGTGGCCGGCACGCACGGCAAGACCACGACCGCCAGCCTGATGGCGCATGTGCTGGAGGTGGCGGGCCAGATGCCCGGCTTCATGATCGGCGGCATCCCGGAGAACTTCGGCACCGGCGCGCGCCTCGGCATCGGTCCGCATTTCGTGCTGGAAGGCGACGAATACGACACCGCCTTCTTCGACAAGCGCTCCAAGTTCATGCATTACCGGGCCCGGACGCTGATCCTGAACAACCTCGAGTACGACCATGCCGATATCTTCCCGGACATCGAGGCGATCAGGCGCCAGTTCGCGCTTTTGCTGCGCACGGTGCCGGCCGCCGGCAGCATCGTCGTCAATGCCGAGGACGCCAATCTGGCCGAGGTGCTGGCTCGGGGCTGCTGGACACCGGTGGTGCGCTTTGCCCGCTACGGACAGGGTGTCGAGGCCGACTGGTTCTGGGAACCGGTGGCCGGGGACGGTTCGCGCTTCCGGCTGTGGCACGGCGAGGCGCCGTTCGGCGAGTTCGCCTGGGACATGATCGGCCGCCACCACGTCGCCAATGCCTGCGCCGTGGCCGCCGCCGCCGAATCGCTCGGCCTGGATGCGCGGGTGATCCGCCAGGGCTTCGAGAGCTTCGATGGCGTGCGCCGGCGCATGACCCTGACCGGGCAGCGCCATGGGGTGCGCGTCTACGATGACTTCGCGCACCATCCGACCGCCATCACCGGCGTGGTGGCATCGCTGAAGGCGAGGCTTGGGGCGGAGGAGCGGCTATGGGTCATCGTCGAGCCCCGCTCGAACACCATGCGCAGCCGCGTGCATCAGGATCGCCTGCCGCAGGCCTTTGCGGGCGCCGACCGGGTGATCTTCGTACCGCCGTCCGGGCGCAATCTGCCGCCGGACGGCGTGCTCGACGCGGAGGCGGTCTGCCATGCCATCGGCCCGCATGCGAAGGTGCTGCCCGATGTCGCCGCCATCGTGGCCGAGGTGGCCGCGGCCGCCCGGCCGGGCGATCATGTGCTGATCCTGTCCAACGGGGGCTTCGACGGCATCCATCAGCGCCTGCTGGATGCGTTATGAACGACGAGATCAGGACCGTTTTCGAGCATAGCGCCACCAACAGGGTCGAGGGGCCGAGCAAGAGCCAGAAGAAGCGCGATGCCAGGGCCATTCAGGACCTCGGCGCCGAGCTGCTGGAGCAAAAGGCCGATTTCATCCGCGATCTCGCCCTGCCGGCCGAGATCGAGAAGGCCCTGCTGGAGGGGCAGAAAATGGACCGGGGCGCGCGCAAGCGCCAGATCAAGTTCATCGGCCGGCTGTTGCGCGACATCGATCCGGAGCCCGTGCAGGAGGCACTGGCCAGCCTGCATGCGGACACGGCCGAGGATGTCCGCACCTTCCACCAACTGGAGCAATGGCGCGACCGCCTGCTTGCCGAGGGGGAGGCCGCGGTCGCGGAGCTGCTGGCCCAGGCCCCGGCGGTGGACACGGCCGAGCTGCACCGGATCCTGCGTACGGCCGCGGGTGCCGAGGGGGAGGGGCGCAAGAAGGCCGGCCGCACCCTGTTCCGTTTTCTGCGCCGGCAGCTGGCCGGCGGATGAGCATTTTCCCC
>DATLWN010000175.1:0-6270 GCA_035576305.1 Mariprofundaceae bacterium | reverse complement strand
TGGGCCGAGACGCGCTTCATGCAGTCGGTCGCCGATGTGCGCCGTTTCCCGGCGTATGCAGCGCCGCAGCTGGCCGTGGCCGGGCATTCGAACGTCGGCAAATCCTCGCTGCTCAACGCCCTGTTCGGGCGCAAGGGGCTGGTCAAGACCTCGAAGAGCCCCGGCTGCACGCGGCTGCTGAACCTGTTCGATGTCGACGGCCGGCTGCTGGTCGTCGACCTGCCGGGCTACGGCTTTGCGCGCGCGGCCAAGCGCGAGCAGGCCGGATGGGCCGCGCTGATCGAGTCCTACCTGCAGGGCGGCCAGGCGCCGCAGCTGGTGCTGGTGCTGCTGGACATCCGGCACGGCCCGAAGGATTCGGACCTGCAGCTGATCGACTGGCTCAACGCCCATGGCATCCGCTGGCTGCCGGTGGCCACGAAGGCCGACAAGCTGTCCGGCAACGAGCGGACCAAGCGCCTGAAGGAGATGACCCAGGCCATGGGCGGCATGCTGGCGCCGCTGCCGACGTCCAGCCACGACGGGCGCGGCATCGACGCGCTGCGCAGCGCCATCGTGCGCGAGCTGTTGCCCGCGTCGGGCTCCTAGCATGCACGATCCCGATCCGTCGGCATTGGACGCCCGCTTCGGCGTCCCGGGCCGGGTTTCGTTCCACGACGTCAACGGCATCGCGGTGGTGGAGATCACCCATGCCGCCGCCAGCGCACGCATCGCCATGCAGGGCGCGCAGCTGATGACCTGGGCGCCCACGGGTATGGAGCCGGTGATCTGGCTGTCGCCGCGGGCGAGGCTTGCGCCCGGTGTGGCGATCCGCGGCGGTGTCCCGGTCTGCTGGCCGTGGTTCGGCCCGCATGCCAGCGAGCCCTCCCTGCCCAGCCACGGCTTCGCCCGCACTGCGCCCTGGGAACTGTTGCAGGTCGAGCCCGCGCCGCAGTCCACAGAGCTGCTGTTCCGCCTTTCCCCCGGCGACGTCCCGGGGGCACCGTGGCCGCAGGCCGCCGAGCTGCAGCTGCGCCTGGCCATCGGTGCAGGGCTGGAGATGGAGCTGGTGACGCGCAATCGCGGAGACCGGCCGCTCACCATCGGCCAGGCGCTGCACACCTACTTCGGGGTCGGCGACGTGCGGCGGGTGCGCATCGAGGGCCTGGACGGCTGCCCCTATATCGACAAGGTGGCCGGAGGGCGGCGCGGAATCCAGCGCGGGGCGGTGACCATCGACGGGGAGGTCGACCGCATCTACCTGGACGCCACCGCGGACTGCGTCATCGACGATCCGGTCCTGGCCCGGCGCATCCGCATCGCCAAGCGCGGCAGCCGTTCGACGGTGGTGTGGAACCCGTGGGCCGACAAGGCGGCGAAGATGGGCGATGTGGGCGAAAACGGCTATCTTCACATGGTGTGTGTGGAAAGCGGCAATGTGGCCGACGATGTCGTGACCGTGGCGCCGGGTTCGGTGCATCGCCTGTGGGTGGGCTACAGCGTCGAGGGATAGACGGCGTCCGTCGGGCGGGCCGACGGGAGGGGGGCCAACATGTTCGAATCCGCCGAGCTGGGGCATGCGATCGACAGGGATGCCTACGATGACCGGGTTCCCGCGCTGCGCGAGGCCCTGCTTGGCGTACAGTACGAGGTGCTGCAGCAGGCAAAATTCCCGGTCATCATCCTGGTCGGCGGTGTCGACGGCGCCGGCAAGGGCGCGACGGTGAACCTGCTGAACGAATGGATGGACCCCCGCCATATCCAGGTGCATGCGCTGGGGGAACCCACCGAGGGCGAGCAGGCCCGTCCGCCGATGTGGCGCTACTGGCGGGCCCTGCCCCCGAAGGGAAAGATCGGCGTGTTCTTCGGCTCCTGGTACACCGCACCGATCATCCGCTGTGCCATGGGCAAGGCGGACGTCGACAAGCTGGATGCGCCGCTCGACGAGATCCGGCGTTTCGAGCGCATGCTCATCGACGAGGGGGCGCTGATCATCAAGCTCTGGTTCCATCTGTCGAAGAAGGAGCAGAAGAGGCGCTTCAAGGCGCTGGAGAAGGATGCGAAGACCCGCTGGCGGGTCACCGAGACCGACTGGGCGCATCACAAGCGCTACGACAGGTTCCGCAAGGTGTCCGAGCATGTGCTGCAGACGACGAGCACCGCCGAAGCGCCATGGATCGTCGTCGAGGGCACCGATTTCCGCTATCGCAACCTGACCACCGGCACCGTGTTGCTGGAGGCGATGCGCAAGCGCCTGGCCGGGCCGGCGGAGCCATCGCCGCTGCCGGCGGCACCCCTGCAGGTGCCGCTCGACGAGAGGAACGTGCTCGCCTCGCTCGATATGTCGCAGGCGATGTCCAAGAAGGACTACGAGGATGCGCTGGCGAGGTATCAGGGGCGGCTGAACCTGCTCAGCCGCGATCCGCGCTTTCGCAAGCTGTCGCTGATCGCCGTGTTCGAGGGCCGGGACGCCGCCGGCAAGGGCGGCGCGATCCGCCGGGTCAGCGGGGCGCTGGATGCCCGGCAGTATCACATCATCCCCATCGCCGCGCCGACCGAGGAGGAGCGTGCCCAGCCATACCTGTGGCGTTTCTGGCGCCATATCCCGAGGCCCGGGCGCGTGACGATCTTCGACCGTTCCTGGTACGGGCGGGTGCTGGTCGAGCGCATCGACGGGTTGTGCTCGGAGGCCGACTGGATGCGCGCCTATGGCGAGATCAACGAGTTCGAGGAACAGCTGGTTGCCCACGATACCGTGCTGGTCAAGTTCTGGCTGGCCGTCACCAAGGATGAACAGCTGGCGCGCTTCAAGGCGCGGGAAGAGGTGCCGTTCAAGAACTTCAAGATCACCGACGAGGACTGGCACAACCGCGAGCAATGGGATCGGTACACCCATGCCGTCTGTGATATGGTCGACCGCACCAGCACCGAGCGGGCGCCGTGGACGCTGGTGGAGGCCGACGACAAGTATTTCGCACGCATCAAGGTGCTGAAGACGCTGTGCCACCGGCTGGAAGCGGTCATCAAGGGCGAATAGACGGCGGCAAGGGAGATCCGGTGAAGGTACTGGCTTCGTACAACATCAAGGGCGGCGTGGGCAAGACCTCGGCGGCGGTCAACATGGCCTATCTCGCCGCCCGCGACGGGCTGCGCACGCTGCTGTGGGATCTCGATCCCCAGGGGGCGGCCAGCTACTGCTTCCGCGTGCAGTCCAAGATCAAGGGCGGCAAGCTGATGCGCGGGAAATCGGATGTCGGGGAGCTGGTCAAGGGCACGGACTATGCGCATCTGGACCTGCTGCCGGCGGATTTCTCGTACCGGAATTTCGATCTGTTCCTGCACGATGCCAAGCATCCGCGCCAGCGCCTGCACAAGGTGCTGAAGCCCTTGCAGGACGAGTACGATTATGTGTTCCTGGACTGCCCGCCGGGCATCTCGCTGCTGTCCGAGGCCGTGTTCGGCGCCGCCGATGCGCTGGTGATCCCGACCCTGCCCT
Source organism: Mariprofundaceae bacterium (assembly GCA_035576305.1). Classification (GTDB taxonomy): domain Bacteria; phylum Pseudomonadota; class Zetaproteobacteria; order Mariprofundales; family Mariprofundaceae; genus DATLWN01. The sequence goes on along the minus strand of DATLWN010000175.1, from coordinate 2,795 downwards.
CGATTCTGTCGCTGCGCACCCTGAAGATGCTCATCGGCTTCCGGCGGGAGCACAAGCTGGATGTGGAGATGATGGCCTTTCTGACCATGGTGGATCGCCGCAAGAAGCTGCACAACCAGATCGTCGAGGCGCAGCCGAAGATGGGGCCGTGGATGCTGCCGGCCATCGTGCCCTATGCCAGCGAGATCGAACAGATGGGCGAGCGCCGGGCACCGCTGCCCGAGTTCGCGCCTCACAGCCGCGCCGCGCTGGCCTATGCCGCCCTGTGGTCCGAGGTACGCGACCGCATGGCCTAGCCCCATGGCAGCGTGCATGCCGTGCCCGGCCCGCAGCGTGTGGCGGGTTCTCGCCGTGGCGCTGCTGCTGAGCGCCTGCACCGTCAGCACGCCCTATCCGCTGGGTATCGAGGGCCGGAAGGATGTCGCCGTCGCCATGGCGCCGTCCACGTTCAGTGCCCCGGTACATAAGCTTTCCGATATCCAGAGCACCGGTTCATCGGGCCGGGCCGCGGACGACGCTGCCCTGCTCCAGCGGGACCTGGCCGCCGTCCGCGGCAGTGTGGACGCATCGGTCCGGGACTGGCTGCACCAGCGCCGGCGCGTGCATCTGTCGGGCGATATCCCGATGGAATCCCTGCAGGCGGCCCTGGACCAGGCCAGGCAGCAGGGGGCGGACCTGCTGCTGGCCGTGGACGTATCGGGCTACGGCCATATCAAGCGGCGCTGGATCGTGCTGCTGGTGGGCAGCGGCGTCATCGAGGGCATCACCCAGGGCGTGGCGGCGGGGGATGCCACCGGAAACCCGGCCATCGGCATCGGCGTCGGGGCCGAGGAGATGGCTTCGGAGGGGCTGACCTGGATCGGGGGCTCGTGGTTCTGGGGCAAGTACTTCGCACCGGTGACGCTGGAGGGGCGTATGTGGCGCGTGCGTGACGGACGCCTGATCTGGCACGACGTCATCTTTGCCGACAACAGCGACGAGATCTGGAGCCTGCTCGCCGGCAAGAAACTGCCGGGCAAGGAGCAGGCCCTGGCGACATCGCTGCAAAATGCGGAAAAGGACATGTTCGATGATCTCGGCCGTTACCTGCGCCAGCAGATCCTGATCCACCGGCAGAAACCGGATGGATGACCCGGCCCGCCGGATCGCACCACCGCCCTAATTCAGCACGTAGATCGCCGCGTTCAGCGACAGGGCATAGGCCACCCAGGCCAGGTACGGACCGATCAGCCAGGAGACGGAGCGCTGCCGCGGCAGGGCCATGGCGAACAGGGCGGCGATGCTGAGCAGCAGGGCCACCATGTCGATCAGGCCCAGCCCGGTGCGGTGCAGGCCGAAGAACAGCCATGACCACAGGCCGTTCAGCACGAGCTGCGTGAGCCACAGGACCTTTATCCATGGATTCGATCCGATGAAGATCAGCCAGCCGGCCACAGCGATCATCAGGTAGAGCACGCCCCACACCGGCGGGAACAGCCAGTCCGGCGGCGTCCAGAACGGCTTTGCCAGGCCCGCATACCATGCCCCGGGCTGGAAATGCACGCCGGACATCGCGATCCCGGCGACGAGGATGATGAAGACGGGCAACAGGGCATACGAGCGCATTCTGGGCATGGGCCAACCTTGACGGTGAAGGAAATGGCGCACCCTAGAGGATTCGAACCTCTGGCCTCAGCCTTCGGAGGGCTGCGCTCTATCCAGCTGAGCTAAGGGTGCGTTGGCGCGCATCATAGAGCCCGAGGCGGGGGCAGGCAAATCCCGGGCGGCTATTCCCGCGCATCCATCTCGACGCCGACGATGCGCGACACGCCGGGCTCCGGCATGGACACGCCGATCAGGCGGTCGGCCATCTGCATCGTGATCTTGTTGTGGGTGATGGCCAGGAACTGCACGTCTGCGGTCAGCTCCCGCACCATCTCGCCGAAGCGGCCGACGTTGGCGTCGTCCATCGGCGCGTCGACCTCGTCGAGGACGCAGAACGGCGCCGGCTTGATGCGGAAGATCGAGAACACCAGGGCCACGGCGGTCAGCGCCTTCTCGCCGCCGGAGAGCAGGCTGACATCCTGCAGGCGCTTGCCGGGCGGCTGGGCGATGACCTCCACACCCGCGGTCAGCACGTCGTCCGAATCCAGGCGCAACTCGGCGCGACCGCCGCCGAACAGGCGCGGGAAGGTCTGCTGGAACAATGCATTGGTCTGCTCGAACACCTCGCGGAAGCGCTGGCGCGTGGTGCGGTCGATGCGGGCGATGGTTTCGCCCAGCGTCTCCAGGCTCGCCTCAAGATCCTTTGCCTGCTCGGAAAGGAAGCGCTCGCGTTCCGAGGCCTGCTCGTATTCCTCGATGGCCAGCAGGTTGACCGGGCCGAAGCGCTCCAGGCGATCCTCCATGTCGCGGGCCTGGCTCAGCACGGCCTGGGCATCGGGGGGCTCGTCCATGGCCTGCAGGCGCTGCAAGAGCTCTGCGGCCGACACGTGGCAGCGCTGGCCGATCTCGTCGGCCAGATCCTGCAGGCGCGCCTCGTCGGCGGCGATGCGCACCTCCATCTCCTGGCGCCGTGACGCACCCTCCTGCAGGCGCTGCCTGGCCTGGCGCTCCGCCTGCTCCTGCTCGTGCGCCGCCTGCTGCAGGGCGTGGCCCTGCTGGCGCAGTTCGCTCAGTTCGCGATGCATGCGGTCGACCTCGGCGACGGCCCCGGCCAGGTGGCGGTCGAGATCGGCGTGCTGCTCGCTCTGCGCCAACTCCTCGCCGGTACGCACCATGCGCTCGCCGTCCTCCTCGCTTTGCCGGCGAGGAGT
>DATLWN010000174.1:0-2565 GCA_035576305.1 Mariprofundaceae bacterium | reverse complement strand
TCGCCATCCAGCCCGTTCAGCCAGTCGTCGGCATGCATATGCACATCATCCCCCCGCCCGCTGCCGCTTGGCAAGCGCACGTCGATTTGCCATATGCGTGCCACGGTCGGCGCTGTTATAATCGTCGCCTCGGCGGCAACGCCGCACGCAAAGGGGGAATCAACGCATGAGCACGGTCCTGATCATCGGCGCCGGCGGCGTCGGCCGCGTCGTGGCGCACAAATGCGCGCAGCTGCCCAAGGTGTTCTCCGAGATCACGCTGGCCAGCCGCACCCGCGCCAAGTGCGATGTCATCGCCGGCGAGATCATGGAGAAGACGGGGCGCGCCATCGACACCGCCCAGGTCGATGCCGACTCGGTGGACGAGCTGACGGCGCTGATCCGCAAGGTGAAGCCGGCGCTGGTCATCAACGTCGCCCTTCCCTACCAGGACCTGACGATCATGGACGCGTGCCTGGCCACCGGCGTGCATTATCTCGACACCGCCAACTACGAGCCGCTGGACACCGCCAAGTTCGAGTACAGCTGGCAGTGGGCCTACCGCGACCGCTTTACTGACGCCGGGCTGATGGCGCTGCTGGGCTCCGGCTTCGATCCGGGGGTGACCAACGTGTTCTGCGCCCACGCGCTGAAGCACGACTTCGACGAGATCGACACCATCGACATCCTGGACTGCAACGGCGGCGACCACGGCTACGCCTTCGCCACCAACTTCAACCCGGAGATCAACATCCGCGAGGTCACCAGCAACGGCCGCTATTTCGAGAACGGCAAGTGGATCGAGACCAGGCCGATGGAGATCTCGCAGGTGTTCGACTTCGCCGAGATCGGCCCGAAGAAGATGTACCTGCTGTACCACGAGGAGCTGGAGTCGCTGGCCGTGCACGTCCCAGGCGTCAAGCGCCTGCGCTTCTGGATGACCTTCGGCGATGCCTACCTGAAGCACCTGGAGGTGTTCCGCAACATCGGCCTGGACTCGATCGAGCCGATCGACTTCCAGGGGCAGAAGATCGTGCCCATCCAGTTCCTGAAGGCGCTGCTGCCGGATCCGGCGAGCCTGGGGCCCAGAACCCGCGGCAAGACCAACATCGGCTGCATCATCACCGGCACCAAGGACGGCCAGCCGACCTCGCGCTACATCTACAACATCTGCGACCACCAGGAGGCGTACCGGGAGACCTTCGCCCAGGCCGTGTCCTACACCACCGGCGTGCCGGCGATGATCGGGGCGATGATGATGCTGACCGGCAAGTGGATGAAGCCCGGGGTGTGGAACATGGAGCAGTTCGACCCCGATCCGTTCATGGACGCGCTGAACAAGCACGGCCTGCCGTGGGTTGACCTGGCCTTCGCCGGCCGCCTGACGGTCTGATCAGGTCGGGATTCCATCCCTGCCTGATGAAGCAGGTTTTGTGGTTCCCGGATTTCGATCCCCGCCTGGCGGAGCCCCGACGGGCCGACCGGCGAGGACGGGATAGCGCAACATTCGTGTTCTATGTTGTGCCCGTCCGAGGGGCGGCACGGCGGACAAGGCGCCGCCTTGCGGGGGATGCCCTTTCTTGGTCCTTCTTTGGGCAAACAAAGAAGGACAAAAGCGGTATTTATAGCGCGCAGCGCTGGCTATGATTCGCACATGACCGATACCCCGGACTGGATCCGCACCTGCCCCTCCCCGGCCTACGTGCTGGAGGAGGCGAAGCTCAGGGCCAACCTGGAGCTGATGCGGCGGGTACAAAAAGAATCCGGCTGCACCATCATCCTCGCGCTGAAGGGCTTCGCCATGTGGTCGGCATTTCCTCTCATCAGGCAGTACCTGCCCGGCTGCACCGCGAGCTCCCTGTACGAGCTGAAGCTCTCCCACGAGGAGTTCGGCGGCGAGAGCCACATCTATTCCGCGGCCTACCGCGAGGACGAGTTCGACGAGATTTTGAGCATGGCCGGGCACGTGGTGTTCAACTCCGTCGCCCAGTGGCAGACCTTCGGCCCCAAGGCGCTCGCCGCCGGGCGCTCCTGCGGCATCCGCGTCAATCCGGGCATATCGGAGGTCGCCACCGACCTGTACAACCCCTGCTTCACGGGTTCGAGACTCGGCGTGAGGCCGGAGCACCTGGAAGGGGCGGACCTGACCGGGCTGGAGGGGCTGCACGCGCATGCGCTGTGCGAGAACCTGGCCGCATCGTCGGTGCGCCTGATCGACGCCTTCGAGTACCATTTCGCGCAGTACATCCCGGGGCTGCAGTGGGTCAACTTCGGCGGCGGGCACCTGATGACGAAGGAAGGCTACGACGTCGATCTGTTGATCGGCCGCATCAAGGCCTTCCGCGATCGATGGGGGGTGGACGTGTACCTGGAGCCGGGCGGGGCCGTGGCCTGGCGCACTGGGCCGCTCGTCGCCTCGGTGCTCGACGTGGTGCCCACCGATCAGCTACCCGTGGCCATCCTGGACATCTCGGCCACGGCCCATATGCCGGACGTGCTGGAGATGCCCTACCGCCCGGCCATCACCGGCAGCGGCGAGGCCGGCGAGAAGGCGCACACGTATCGGCTGGGCGGCACCTCGTGCCT
>DATLWN010000173.1:0-3203 GCA_035576305.1 Mariprofundaceae bacterium | reverse complement strand
CCTACCTGGAATGGCTGCTCGACCTGCCGTGGAGCAAGCGCAGCCGCATGAGCCGTGACATCAGCGTGGCCGAGAAGGTCCTCGACGAGGATCATTTCGGGCTGGAGAAGGTCAAGGAACGCATCCTCGAGCACCTGGCCGTGCTGCAGCTGGTGCGCAAGATGAAGGGTCCGATCCTGTGCTTCGTCGGGGCCCCGGGCGTGGGCAAGACCTCGCTGGCCCGTTCCATCGCCCGTGCCACCAAGCGCAAGTTCGTGCGCATGAGCCTCGGCGGCGTGCGGGACGAGGCCGAGATCCGCGGCCACCGCCGCACCTATATCGGCTCGATGCCGGGCAAGGTGATCCAGTCGATGAAGAAGGCGGGGACGAAGAACCCGCTGATCCTGCTCGACGAGATCGACAAGCTGGGGGCGGACTTCCGCGGCGATCCGTCGGCGGCCCTGCTCGAGGTGCTGGACCCGGAGCAGAACCACACCTTCAACGACCATTACCTGGAGGTGGACTACGACCTGTCCGAGGTCATGTTCATCACGACGGCGAACACCCTGAGCATCCCCGCGCCGTTGCTCGACCGCATGGAGATCATCCGCATCCCGGGCTATACCGAGCAGGAAAAGCTGGCCATCGCCAGGCAGCACCTGCTGCCGAAACAGCTGACCGATCACGGCCTGAAGCCCGGGCAGCTGGCGCTGGACGATGACGCGCTGCTGGAAATCATCCGCTACTACACCCGCGAGGCGGGCGTGCGCGGCCTGGACCGCATGCTGGCCAAGCTGTGCCGCAAGGTGGCGCGCAAGCTGGTGCAGGCGGGGGGCAAGGCCGGCATCACCATCTCCGGCAAGGATATCGAGGATTACCTGGGCGTGCGCCAGTACCGTTTCGGCATGGCCGAACAGGACGATCAGATCGGCGTGGTGACGGGGCTGGCCTGGACCGAGGTCGGCGGCGAGCTGCTGCAGATCGAGACCGGGCTGATGCAGGAGTCGATCCAGGCGGCGTTCAGCTATGTGCGTTCCCGGGCCACGCGCCTGGGCCTGAAGCCGGACTTCTACCAGAGCGTCGATGTGCACGTGCACGTGCCGGAGGGCGCCATTCCCAAGGACGGCCCCTCCGCCGGCCTGGCCATGGCCACGTCCATCGTGTCGGCGCTGACCGGCATTCCGGTCAAACGCAATGTGTGCATGACCGGCGAGATCACCTTGCGCGGCAAGGCACTGCCCATCGGGGGGCTGAAGGAGAAGCTGCTGGCGGCCCTGCGCGGCGGCCTGACCGAGGTGCTGATCCCGGAGGAAAACCTCAAAGATTTGAAGGACATCCAGAAGAATGTTCTTGAAGGACTGAAGATTCACAGCGTCTCGCACATGGACGAGGTCCTCAAATATGCCTTGACTCGTATTCCGGAGGGCATAATGATGTCCGCTGATTATGTGCCGGAACTGATTCAGGGGATTTACTTGGACGAGGGTGCTGCGGCGTCCCAGAAAGCACATTAAAATATAGAAAAAACGTTGACAGGAGATGGGGGCGGTTGTTTATATTTCGACCCATCGAACGCAGCTTGCGGGAGGAAAAATGAACAAAGCAGATTTGGTGAATCATGTCGCTGCCGAGGCAGGCCTGACCAAGACTGCGGCTGGTGCCGCCGTTGAGGCCGTTCTCGGGGGTATCACGAAGGCTATGAAGAAGGGTGATGCGGTCAGCCTGGTTGGCTTCGGTACCTTCTCCGTGGCTGAGCGCGCAGCGCGTACGGCTCGCAATCCGCGCACCGGCCAGACCATCCGGGTTGGCGCTTCCAAGGCACCGAAGTTCAAGGCTGGCAAGGCCCTGAAGGACGCGGTAAAGTAACTTAAACATCCTAGGTAGGGGTTTGCAGGGCCCCTGCTGTGCTTACGGCAACAAGGGCTTGACCGAGCCCTTGTTCCTTTTCCGGGGGCGAATAGCTCAGCTGGGAGAGCGGCGGCCTTACAAGCCGTAGGTCACAGGTTCGATCCCTGTTTCGCCCACCACTGGAGCGGTAGTTCAGTCGGTTAGAATGCCGGCCTGTCACGCCGGAGGTCGCGGGTTCGAGTCCCGTCCGCTCCGCCACCCATGATAGGGACTGTTCCAACAGTCCCTATTTTTGTTTGCGCATCCCGGTTATCATTCTCTGACTGAGGAAGGGAGCAATGGACGGGGGGATCAACATGCCGACGACACTGAATCATATTGCCGGTCAAGGGGCCAATGGGGCCGCGATGATGCCGATCATCCAGGGCGTGGGGCGCGCCGCGGTGGAGATCAGCGCCCTGCTGCGCGGTGCGGTGTTCCGCGGGGCGCTCGGGGCTGCGGGCGGCGCCAACGTGCAGGGTGAACAGCAGCAGAAGCTGGACGTGCTGTCGGACGAGATATTCCTCGACGAGATGCGTTCGACCGGCGATGTCTGCGCCGTCGGCTCCGAGGAGCAGGAATCGCTGCAGGTGATCGAGGAATACGCCGATGCCGACTGGCTGGTGCTGGTCGATCCCCTGGACGGCTCATCGAACCTCGATGTCGACGGCCCGGTCGGCACGATCTTTTCGGTGGTGCGCCGCAAATCGCCGAAGACCGCCCGGCCCGATGAGGCCGATACGCTGCAGAGCGGGCGTCACGTGGCCGCTGCCGGCTATGTGCTGTACGGACCTGCGACCATGCTGGTGATGTCGGTCGGCGCCGGCGTGCATGGCTACACCTTCCATCCGGCCACGGCCCGTTTCGAACTGAGCCACCCGGATATCCGCATCCCCCAGAAGGGCGGCTATTACTCGGTCAACGAGGCCAATGCCTCGCAGTGGCTGCACGGCGTGGATATCCAGCTGGAGGTCATGAAGCAGAAGACGGGCTTGGGCATGCGCTATGTCGGCGCCATGGTCGCCGATATCCACCGCACCCTGCTCAAGGGCGGCGTGTTCCTGTATCCGGCGGACAAGAAGAACGAGAGCGGCAAGCTGCGGCTGCTGTACGAGGCGATCCCGATGGGATTTTTGATGGAGCAGGCCGGGGGCAAGGCCTGGGCCCTGGACAAGCCCGTGCTCGACGTGGAGCCCGAGGGGCTGCACCAGCGCGTGCCGGTCTTCCTCGGCGCGGCCTCGGCAGTGGACTCGCTGATCGGGTAAGCACGGGTGCCGCCTGCCGACGACTTCCGGAGCCATTACCTGTACGAGGCGGGGATCTGCCCGCCGCTGGCC
>DATLWN010000172.1:0-2363 GCA_035576305.1 Mariprofundaceae bacterium | reverse complement strand
CCCAGGCTCAGGCCCGTGGCCTTCTCGGCCTCCTGCCGCCACGCCTGCTTCAGGTAATCGTCGGCCATGGTGGCCAGCATCTGGTCGGCCTTCTTGGCCATGCGCGCCCGGCCGTCCGCCCCCTGCCCGGCCAGCAGCCTGAGACCCGTGAGCCAGGTGTCGAGCACCGGCCTGGCCTCTTCGGTCAGGCGCCGCTCGAACGCCTCCGCCCCTTCCTTCGCCAGCAGCGAGTCCGGGTCCTCGCCCTCCGGCAGATACAAAAAGCGCGGCGCATGCTCGGCCTTCAACCCCGGCAGCATCTGCTCCAGGGCCCGCCAGGCGGCCTGGCGGCCGGCGCGGTCCCCATCGAAGCAGAACACCGGCGATTCCTGCAGGCGCAGGATCTCGCGCACCTGGCGCTCGCCGATGGCGGTGCCCAGCGGCGCCACGGCCACCTTCAGGCCGTGCGCCGCCATGGCCAGCACGTCCATGTAGCCCTCGACCACCACCAGCTGCTTGCGGCTGCGGATGGCGTCGCGATGCTCGGACAGGCCGTACAGCAGCTCGGACTTGTGGAAGAACGGCGTCTCCGGCGAGTTCAGGTACTTGGGCTCCCCGTCACCGAGCACGCGGCCGCCGAAGCCGACGATATGGCCGCGCCGGTCGCGGATCGGGAACATCACGCGGTCGCGGAAGCGGTCCGCGTAGCCGCCGCGGTCGTTCTTGAACACCAGGCCGGCCGTCTCGGCCAGCGCCATGGCCTGGCGATCATTGCCCAGCGCCTTCTGCACGAAGCCGTAGCCGGGCGGCGCAAAGCCCAGCTGGTAATCCCGGATGATCTGATCCGGCATGCCGCGCCGGGCGAGGTAGTCGCAGGCGGACTTGCCCTGCGGGGACGCCAGCTGTCTGGCGAAGCCGGCGGCGGCCCGGGCCAGCAGGTCCAGGCCCCGGCGTCTCTTCTCCTCCTCCTCGGGCCGCTGCTCCGTGTCGGCCGGCAGGGCCATGCCCGCCTTCTCGGCCAGGTATTCGATGGCCTCCGGGAAGGAGTAGCCGTCGTGCTCGGTCAGGAACTGGATGACGCCGCCGCCCTTGCCGCAGCCGAAGCAGTAGTACAGCTGCTTGTCGGGAGAGACCGAGAACGACGGGCTCTTCTCGTGATGGAAGGGGCAAAGCCCCATCAGGTTGGAGCCGGATTTCTTCAGGTCGACATGGCGGCCGATGATCTCGACCAGGTCGCTGCGCGACACCACCTCATCGATGAACGCGGGGGAAAACCGTGCCATGGTACTAATTACACCCGCATGGGGGGTTTGGCAAGGACATGCACCTCAGACGCCCTGCAGCCGCTCCTTGACCCGGGCCGACACCTCCCCCATGTCGCCGCGACCCAGTATGCGCGGGCGCACCCAGGCCATCACCTTGCCCATGTCGCGGATGCCGCAGGCGCCCGTCTCGCCGATGCCCTCGTCGATGAGATGATCGATCTCGGCTCCGCTCAGCTGCGCCGGCAGGTAGGCGCTCAAGACCCCGACCTCCGCCAGCTCCTGCTGCTGCAGATCGGCGCGGCCGGCCTCGCCGTACTGGAGCGCCGACTCCTTGCGCTGCTTGATCAGCCTGGACACCAGCTGCAGCACGTCCTCGTCCACCAGGGGCCGCCCCAGCTCGATCTCGTGGTCCTTGATCGCGGAACGCAGCATGCGGATGGCCGACAGCCGCGCCTTCTCGCCGGCCTTCATCGCCTGTTTCATGTCGTCGGTAATACGTTGCGTCAGCATGCACATCCTCCTTCGGGCGCCGGCCGTGCCGGCACCGGCAGAAACAAGAATGCCGGGCGCATCGGCGCCCGGCATTCCCTGTCGTGACCGCAGCGCGGACGGATCTCAGTAGTTCCGTTGCTCGCGCATGCGAATGCGGCGCAGGCGCTTGTTCAGGCGCTTGCGGGCCGCGGCCTCCTTGCGTTTGGCCTGGACAGAGGGCTTCTCATAAGCCTCGCGGCGACGGCATTCGGTAATGACGCCGGCCTTCTCGACCTGACGGCGAAAGCGCTTCAGCGCCAGCTCGAACGGCTCATCCTGGTGTATCTTGACACCCGGCATGAAAAATCACCCCCTTTGTTCCGCAATTCGGTGGCCTTCCCGCTTCCGGCTTCCCGTTTGCGCCAACGGCGCATAGGCTGCCCGAAATCAGGAAAGGGCGACGGATTATCATGGCGACGGCGGACAAGTCAAATCCTGCATCACCCGGGCCCAGCGGCGGCCTGCTGCGCGCGGCCTCGACCGTCGGCGGCTGGACGCTGGCCTCGCGCCTGCTGGGATTCGTGCGCGACATGCTCCTGGCACGCGTGCTGGGCGCCGGCCCCCTGGCCGATGCCTTCTTCGTCGCCT
>DATLWN010000171.1:0-2478 GCA_035576305.1 Mariprofundaceae bacterium | reverse complement strand
GCCCTTCAGCAGGTCGAGCAGGCGCCCCGGCGTGGCCACGACCACCTGGGCCCCGCGTTCGATGTGCTCGATCTGGCGGCGATAGGGCTGGCCGCCGTAAACGGTGGCGGTGCGGATATCGGCGTGCCGGCCCAGGCGGTGCAGCTCGTCGCTGACCTGCGTGGCCAGTTCGCGCGTCGGCGTGATGACCAGAAGCCCCACGCCTTTCCGGCCGGCGATGCGGCTCATGGCCGGCAGGCCGAAGGCCGCCGTCTTGCCGGTGCCGGTATGGGCCTGGCCGATCAGGTCGCGGCCGGCCAGCACCACCGGGATGGCCTGGGCCTGGATGGGGCTGGCGGCGCGGAATCCGGCCTCGACGACGCCGGCGAGGATGTCCGGGTGCAGGCCGAGCGCCTCGAAATCGGTGGTGTGCTCCTGGATAGGCTGCTCGCTCATGGTGCTCTCTCGGGGAACGGTTTCGGCCAGAAAAGCGGATCGGATCGGCGATGCGGTCTTCGAGCGGGGGCGCATGGTAAGCCGAATCGGCTTCTCGTTCCACGAGTTCTTGTTTACATTGCGCTGCACGGCATGAGGGGGCAGGCATGAAACGCACGACCGCATGGGCCATGTACGACTGGGCCAACTCCGCCTACGCCACCACCGTCATGGCCGGGTTCTTTCCGGTGTTCTTCAAGCAGTACTGGGCCTCCGGGCTGTCGGTCAATGAAAGCACCTTCTGGCTGGGTCTTGCCGATTCGGTGGCCGCGGTGCTGATGGCGCTGATGGCACCGGTGCTCGGTGCCGTGGCCGACCAGGGCGGCCTGAAGAAGCGCATCCTGCTGCAGTTCACGGCCCTGGGGGTGCTGACGACGGCGGCGCTGTTCTGGGTGGCCAAGGGCCAGTGGCAATGGGCTGCCGCAATCTACACGCTGGGCGCCATCGGCTTCTCCGGCGCCAACACCTTCTACGATGCACTGCTGGTCGACGTCGCCGAGCGCCAGCACCTGGATCGCGTCTCCTCGCTCGGCTACGGCTTGGGCTATATCGGCGGCGGCCTGTTGTTCGCCATCAACGTGCTGATGACGCTGCATCCGGCCTGGTTCGGGCTTGCCGGGAAGGCTGCGGCCGTGCGCTGGTCCTTCATGTCGGTGGCGGTGTGGTGGGCGGTGTTCACCGTGCCGCTGTGGCGGTACGTGCACGAGCACAACGAGGCCAAGCGCGTGGATATCGTCGCCAGCATCCGTGGCGGCTTCAGACAGCTGGTCGATTCCTTCCACCAGGTGCGCCGCTACCGCATGGCTTTCCTGTTCCTGCTCGGCTACTTCTTCTATATCGACGGTGTCGGCACCGTGGCGCATATGGCCGTCGACTACGGCCTGTCGCTGGGCTTCGACGCCGGGGTGCTGATGACGGCGCTGCTGCTGACGCAGTTCGTCGCCTTCCCGGCCGCCATCGCGCTGGGCTACGTCGGCGAGCGCATCGGCACCCGGCCGACGATCCTGTTCTGCATCGGCGGCTACGTGCTGGCCTGCGTCTGGGGCTACCGCATGCACGTGACGGCCGATTTCTACATGCTGGCCGGGCTCATCGGCCTGGTGATGGGCGGCGTGCAGGCATTGTCCCGCTCGATGTTCGCGCGCCTGATCCCGCCGGGTTGCGCCGGTGAGTTCTTCGGTTTCTACAACATGCTGGGCAAGTTCGCGGCCATCGTCGGCCCGGCCCTGATGGGTGTGACCAGCTGGCTGACCGGTGATGTGCGCCTGTCGATCCTGTCCATCGTGCCGCTGTTCGCCATCGGCGCGGTGCTGCTGCTGCGCGTCAAGGAGGAGGGCGCGGCGGCGGCCTGAAACGGTGCTGGCGTTCATTCGCGGTCTATGCCACATTAGAAGGTGTAAAAAATGCGCGGGAGGGTTATATGTCTGCAGGCTGGATCATTCTCGGCATCATCGTCGTGCTGATTGCCTACGTCATCCTGATCTACAACCGTCTGGTGCAGATGCGCAATCGCTACAAGAACGGCTTCGCGCAGATCGATGTGCAGCTGACCCGGCGCTACGAGCTGATCCCGAACCTCGTCGAATCGGCCAAGGCCTACCTGACGCACGAGCGCGAGACGCTGGAGAAGGTCATCGAGGCGCGCAACCAGGCCGCGGCGGCGGTCAAGCAGGCCGCGCACCAGCCGGGCGATGCCCAGGCGATGGGCAAGCTGATCGGGGCCGAATCCCTGCTGGGCTCGGCGCTGGCGCAGTTCCGCATGGTGGTCGAGAACTATCCGGATCTGAAGGCGGACAAGACCATCGCCAGCCTGATGGAGGAGCTGGTGTCGACCGAGAACCGCGTCAGCTTCGCGCGCCAGGCCTACAACGACGACGTCATGGTCTACAACACGCAGCGCGAGAGCTTCCCGGACGTGGTGCTGGCCGGCATGTTCGGCTTCGCCGCGGCCACGCTGTTCGAGATGCCCGACACGGCGGCCAAGGCACCGGTCAAGGTGAGCTT
>DATLWN010000170.1:0-10332 GCA_035576305.1 Mariprofundaceae bacterium | reverse complement strand
GCGAACAATACGCGCAAGGATTTCATCGCCCAGGACATCCTGAAGCGCAAGCCCGGCGTGGTCGGCGTCTACCGCCTGGTCATGAAGTCTGGCTCCGACAACTTCCGGGCCTCGTCGGTGCAGGGCGTGATGAAGCGCATCAAGGGCAAGGGTATCGAGGTTATCGTGCATGAGCCGGTGCTCGATGATGCGCATTTCTTCCACTCGCGCGTCGTCAACGATCTGGCCGCGTTCAAGGATGAGGCCGACGTGATCATCGCCAACCGCATGGATGAGGACCTGGCCGATGTGGCGCATAAGGTCTATACCCGCGACCTGTTCGGCGGCGACAGCTGAGGTGATCCTGACTGTTGCGCTTCCTGGGAGGCCCGGTGTTTTGCATCACGCAATCCCCCGGTAAACGCTGCTATACTGCGGCGAGGTTAGGGGGTCATATCATGAAACGGTTGCCGTTGATCCTGTCCCTGTGTCTGGCTTTGGCCGCATGTGCCACCGATGAGCAAACGAATGCCGCCGTCAGGGGCGGCGCTGTCGGGGCGGCGGCCGGCGCCATCATCAGTGACCAGCCTGTGGAGGGTGCGCTCGTCGGCGGTGCCATCGGCGCGGCTACCGGCGCTGTTCTGGCCGATCCCCATCGCAGGGACTATCGGGGAGATTATCAGCGCGATGATCGCCGGGACCATGAAGGCGAATACGAATATGAAGGGGATGGCGGACATCGCCATTACCATCATCACGATGACGAGGAAGGCGACGACTGACGCCATTTCGTTCGGGTTCCGGCTGTCGTTGAACCTGGTCTGAATTGGGGTCCCAAACGGGATTCGAACGGATGACCGGTTGTGGGCGTTGCTCAGTCGCAGGCCTTCATCACGGTTGCCAGGCGCCCGGCATCGGCGCGCTGGATGTCGTCGGCCTGCCCGCGCACCACGGCGGCGAGGTTCCGGGCCATGTCACCGGCCAGGCGGTAGTGAATCCATTTGCCATCCCTTCGGGTATCGACGAGCTCCGCATGGCGCAGCACGGCCAGGTGGCGGGACACCGTGCTCTGGGGCAGCTCTAGCGCGTCCGTGAGGTGGCAGACGCAGAGCTCATCTGTCAGCGACAGCAGGTAGAACAGGCGCAGGCGAACGGGATCGCCCAGCGCCTTGAAGCGGTCGGCTACAGTCAAACCTAGTCCCTGGCGAGCGGCGAGATGCGCGGCAGCAGGTTGTGTCCCTTGATCTTGTGCAGCGCCACCATGCCGACATGGCCGATCAGGTAGGCCCAGACCAGATTGCCGCCGTCTCCGTGCAGTTCCGCGATGGCATGCACGAACGGGCTCATGCGGCCGGTCAGCTCGTCCATGCCGAAGAAGACCACGGTGCCGGTGATGGCCATGCCCAGCACCAGCAGCAGCCCCAGGCCGTGCACGGTGCCGGCCAGCGCACTTTCCTCGGCGGTCTCGTGCAGCTTGCCGGAGAGCCAGCCCGGGATTTCCTGAATCTCCTTGATGATGGCCTTGCGTCCCTCGGCGGACATATAGGGGAACAGTCGGGCGAATCCACCCCTGGCGGTGCCGAAGGCACTCCACAGGATATGCAGCACCACGATGGCGCATGCCGCCAGCCCGATCCACTCGTGCATCGTAAAGAAGAACGCCTCGGTGCTGGTGCGGATACGCCCCAGTTTCGGCAAGCGCATGAACGACTCGCTCAAGAGCTGTAGTGGTATGGCCAGGGCGAGGCCCGCGTGCAGCCAGCGTGTCGGACGATCGTATCCCATGTTTCTCCCCTATTTATCGGTCTGCTTGCCGGCGATGGCCGCCAGGCGCAGGCGCAGGGCGTTGAGCTTGATGAAGCCGCCCGCATCCCTCTGGTCGTAGGCGCCGGCATCGTCCTCGAAGGTGCACAGGCGTTCGGAGAACAGCGAGTTGTCCGACTTGCGGCCGGCGACGCTGACGCTTCCCTTGTACAGCTTCAGGCGCACCGTGCCGTTCACCATGGCCTGGGATGCGTCGATCATCGTCTGCAGCATGCGCCGCTCGGGGGCGAACCAGTAGCCGTTGTAGATCAGGCTGGCGTAGCGCGGCATCAGCTCGTCCTTCAGGTGCGCGACTTCACGGTCCAGGGTGATCGATTCGATCGCCCGGTGCGCGCGCAGCATGATGGTGCCGCCGGGGGTCTCGTAGCAGCCGCGTGACTTCATGCCGACATACCGGTTCTCGACGATGTCGATGCGGCCGATGCCGTGCCTGCCGCCCAGGCGGTTCAGCTCGCGTAGCACGGCGGCCGGGCTCATTTTCTCGCCGTTGACGGCCACGATGTCGCCGCCTTCGTAGTCCAGTTCCAGATACTCCGGGGCATCCGGCGCCTGCTCGGGGGAGGTGGTCCAGCGCCACATCGATTCCTCGGGCTCGTTCCACGGATCTTCCAGGATGCCGCCCTCATAGGAGATGTGCAGCAGGTTGGCATCCATCGAATACGGGGATTTCTGGCCGCGCTTGTGTTCGACCGGGATATTGTGCTTCTCGGCATAGGCCAGCATCTGCTCGCGCGAGTTCAGATCCCATTCGCGCCACGGGGCGATGACCTTGATGTCCGGCTTCAGGCCGTAGGCACCGAGCTCGAAGCGCACCTGGTCGTTGCCCTTGCCGGTGGCGCCGTGGGCGATGGCGTCGGCGCCCTCGGCCTCGGCGATCTCGACCATGCGCTTGGCGATCAGCGGGCGGGCGATGGAGGTGCCGAGCAGGTACTCGCCCTCGTAGATGGCGTTGGCGCGGAACATCGGGAACACGTAATCGCGCACGAAGGGTTCGGTCAGATCTTCGATGTGGATGGATACGGCGCCGCAGGCCTCGGCCTTGGCACGCGCCGCCTCGACCTCCTCGCCCTGGCCGATGTCGGCGGTGAAGGTGACGACCTGGCAGGCGTATTCGTCCTGCAGCCATTTGAGGATGATCGAGGTGTCCAGTCCGCCGGAATAAGCGAGCACGACCTTGTTGACCTGTTGTTTAGCCATCTCCAACCCCTGTGTTCGCTCCGCAGACCGGGGCGCAGTGTAAGCGCGCAACCCGGCATGGCAATGCCCTTAGTGGGTGAGCAGGAATTCCATCAGCGCCTTCTGCACGTGCAGCCGGTTCTCGGCCTCGTCCCAGACCACCGACTGCGGGCCGTCGATGACGTCGGCCGTCACCTCCTCGCCGCGGTGTGCCGGCAGGCAGTGCATGAACAGGGCGTCCGGACGCGCCTCGGCCATCAGGCGCGCATCCACCGTGAAGCCGGCGAATGCCTTTTCGCGCTCGGCCTGCTCGTCCTCCTGCCCCATCGAGGCCCAGACGTCGGTGGTCACGAGATCGGCGCCGGCGGCCGCTTCCAGGGGCTTGTCCGTCAGGCGGATGTCCGCACCCAGGGTGCGCGCGGCGGCCAGCAGCCGCTCATCCGGCATGTAGCCGGCCGGGCAGGCCAGGTGCAGGCGGTAGCCGAAGCTCACGGCACCGTTGACCCAGGAATGGGCCATGTTGTTGCCGTCGCCGATCCAGGCCACGGTGCGCCCGGCGATATCGCCGCGCTGCTCGGTATAGGTGAACACGTCGGCCAGGATCTGGCACGGATGTGTCCAGTCGGTCAGGGCGTTGATTACAGGTACCGACGAGTACTCGGCGAAGCGCTGCAGGGTATCGTGGCCGAAGGTGCGGATCATGATCATATCGACCATGCGCGACAGCACGCGTGCCGAATCCTCGATCGGCTCGCCGCGCCCGAGCTGCGTGGTGCCCGAATGCAGGAACAGCGCATGGCCGCCGAGCTGGAACATGCCAACCTCGAAGGACACGCGCGTGCGGGTGCTGGCCTTGTCGAAGATCATGCCCAGCGTCTTTCCCTCGAGCGTGTGGTGCATGACCCCCAGCTTCTGCATGCGCTTGAGCTCGGCGGCGCGGGCGAGCAGCGCGCGCGCCTCGTCCGCAGTGATGTCGAGCAGGGTCAGAAAATGTCTCACGGCGCGTCCTTTACGGCAGGCAGCGGTCCACGATGGCCAGCGCCTCGTCGATCTCGTCCGCCGACACGTTCAGCGGCGGCAGGAAACGGATGACTTTGGGCCCGGCCAGCAGCAAAAGCAAGCCTGCATCCCGGCAGGCGGTGATCACGGGCGCGGCCTCGCGATCGAGCTGAAGGCCGGCGATCAGCCCCAGTCCGCGCGCCGCGCACACCGATGCATGTTTCTTCGCCATGGCCTTCAATCCCGCGCTCAGCCGCTCGCCCTGGGTGCGGGCATTGGCGACCAGGTGCTCGCGCTCGATGGTGTCGAGCACGGCCAGTGCCGCCGCACAGGCCAGCGGATTGCCGCCGAAGGTGGTGCCGTGGCTGCCCGGCGTGAAGGCGGCGGCCACGGTTGCCTTGGCCAGCATGGCGCCGACGGGGAAGCCGCTGCCCAGGCCCTTGGCCAGCGACAGGATGTCCGGCACCGCGGCCTCGTGCTGGAAGGCGAACATGCTGCCGGTGCGGCCGATGCCGGTCTGGATCTCGTCGAGGATCAGCAGCACGCCCTCGGTATCGCACAGCTCGCGCACGGCGGCGAGATACCCCGCTCCGGGCATGTTGACGCCGCCCTCGCCCTGCACCGGCTCGAGCATGATCGCGGCGGTGTCGTCATCGATGGCGGCCTCCAGCGCCGCCAGATCGCCGTAGGGGACGTGCAGGAAGCCGGGCATCAGCGGGTCGAAGCCGATCTTGACCTTGTCCTGGCCGGTGGCGGACAGCGTGTTCAGCGTGCGTCCGTGGAAGGACTGCACGGCGGTGATAATGGTGCGCCGCTTCGAGCCCTGATCGTGCCAGTAGCGGCGGGCCAGCTTGATGGCGGCCTCGTTCGCCTCCGCACCCGAGTTGCAGAAGAAGGCCGCATCCAGGCCGGCCAGCCGGCACAGCACCTCTGCCAGCTGCTCCTGCTGCGGGATGTGGAACAGGTTCGAACAGTGCACCAGCGTTTCGGCCTGCCGGCACACGGCCTTGGCCAGCGCCGGATGGGCGTGGCCGAGCGTGTTGACGGCGATGCCGGAGATGAAATCGAGGTAGCACTTGCCCTGGTCATCCCAGACGCGGCTGCCCTGGCCCTTGACCAGGCGCACCGGGAAGCGGGCATAGGTGTTCATCAGATATGGGCTGCTCATCGGCCAAAGTGTATGGAACAAGGCGGAAATTGCATCTGTTCCGGTGTCCCGGGCGTTCAGCAGTCGGCGTCGGGGCAGACGATCTCCGGCTGCAGCGTGGCATGGCTGACGCCGAGGCCGTGCAGCATCTCGAGCAGCGCGGGCAGGATGGTGCTCCAGTCCTGCATCGCCTCGATCTGCACATGCGCCGACAGGGCCACCTGGCCGCTCGGCAGCCTCCACACATGCACATGGTGGGTGCCGGTGACGCCATCGGCGGCGTTCAGCGCCTCCTGCAATTCGTGCACATGGAAACCCGCCGGCACCGATTCCATGAACTCCATCGTCGTCTCGCGCAGCAACCGCCAGCCGCCCCAGACCAGGATGCCGGCCACCAGGAAGGACAGGATCGGATCGATGGGCATCCAGCCGGTCAGCAGGATGACGGCGCCGGCGACGATGGCGGCGATGGAGCCCACGGCATCGCCGAGCACGTGCCAGAAGGCTGCGCGTGTGTTCAGGTCGTCGTCGCCGTGCAGCCAGCGCAGGATCAGCAGGTTGACCAGCAGGCCGACGACGGCGATCGCCAGCAGGATGCCGCCCTTGACCGGATGCGGGGTCGTGAGGCGGTCGAAGGCCTCCCAGGCGATCCAGCCGCTCAGGAACCACAGCGCCAGGCCGTTGATCTGGGCGGCGAACAGCTTGGCGCGGCCGTAGCCGTAGCTCATGCGGGCGGTGGCGGGGCGCCGGGCGATGTGGCTGGCCATCAGTGCCAGGCCCAGGGCCACGATGTCCGAGGCCATGTGTGCGGCGTCGGCGAGCAGCGCCAGCGAGCCGGATACCAGGCCGCCGCCGAGCTCCACCAGCGCGAACAGCGTGGTCAGCACCACGGCCTTGCTCAGCGGCGCATGATGGTCGTGTTCGTGGTGTTCGTGCCCATGCGCGTGATCGTGGTGGTGATGCCCGCTCATGCGTCCCCCGGCACCGCCTGGTACCAGCCACCCGATTCCAGCAGGGCCACCGGCGTGCCGAACAGTTCGCGGAGGTTGGCCGCCGTCAGGGTGTCGCGCTTGGGTCCGTCGGCGAGGATGCTCCCCTGGCGGAGCAGGATCACGCGCCCGATCTCCGGCGGGATCTCGTGGATGTGGTGGGTGACGAGGACCAGCGTCTTGCCGGCGGCCATCAGCGAGCGCATCAGCGCCAGGTACTGGAAGGTGGCGGTCAGGTCCAGGCCGCTCGTCGGTTCGTCGAGCACCAGCACGCCGGGCTCGTGGATCAGGGCGCGGCCGAGCAGGCAGCGCCGCTGCTGGCCGGTGGACATCCGGGCATACGGGACGTGTTCGAGCGCGGCGATGCCGATCAGGTCCATCAGTTCGCGGGCACGCGCCACGTCGTCCTCGCTGTATGACTGGTGGGCATGGATGCCGATGCTGGCATACAGGCCGGACAGGATGATCTCCAGGCCGTGCGCGTCCGGCTCGTAATCGTCCTGCAGGTCCTGCGACACCATGCCCAGGTGCTGGCGCAACTCAAGGATATCCCAGCGATCCTGGCCGAACAGCGTCATGCGGCTCTGTTCGCGGTGCAATGGATAGATCTCGCGCGTCATCAGCTTCAGCAGCGTGGATTTGCCGGCGCCGTTCGGGCCGATGATGGCCACATTCTCGCCGGCGTGCAGGCTCAGGGTCAGATCCTCGAACACGCGGGTCTGTTCGCGGTTGGCGGCGATATGGTGCAGCTCGACGATGGCGGCGGCCTGGGGCATCGCCCCACGCTAACGGCCGCGAGTAGCGCGGCAAGCCCCCGTTTTGCTAGGGTTGCGCGATGGAAACGCCCGCCTCAAGGCATCGCACCCGCATCAAGGTCTGCGGCATCACCCGCAGGCAGGACGCGCTGTTGGCGGCCGAGCTCGGCGCCGATGCCGTCGGCTTCGTTTTCTACGACAAATCCCCCCGCTATCTCGCGCCGGAGAAGGCCGCTGCCATCGTGCGCGCGTTGCCCCCGTTCGTTTCCGCCGTCGGCCTGTTCGTGAACCCGACGCAGGATCAGATCGACGCCGCGCTCACGCACTGCCCGCTGGATGTGCTGCAGCTGCACGGCGACGAGTCGCCGGAGTTCTGCGAGGCCCAGCACCGGCGCGTCGTCAAGGCCGTGCCGGTATCCGGGCCGGCGGATCTCAAGCGGGCGCATCGCTTCGACTGTCCGGTGCTGCTCGACGCGCGGGCGCCGGATGGCGTCTACGGCGGTACCGGCATCCGTTTCGACTGGGGGCTGCTGGATGGCTTTGCGCATGCGTGGCCCCTGGTGCTGGCCGGCGGGCTGGATGCACAGAACGTGGCCGCGGCACTGGCGGTTCGCCAATGGTTCGCGCTGGATGTATCCTCCGGCGTTGAGGCCTTGCCTGGCATCAAGGATGAGGGAAAAATGCGGGCCTTTTTTGCCGCCGTGCACAAGGCGGAGGAGCGGGAGTAGCTGTGACGGCATCAGATTCGATGTATGACATGGGCCTGGCGCATCTGCCGGAGAACGGCCATTTCGGCCGCTTCGGGGGCCGTTTCGCCGCCGAGACGCTGATGCGGCCGCTGGAGGAGCTGGAGGCGGCGTTCTTCGAGGCCTGGGCCGATGAATCCTTCCAGCGCGAGCGGCTCTCCCTGCTGCAGGACTATGTCGGCCGGGCCACGCCGCTGTACCATGCCGAGCGCCTGTCCCGGGAGAACGGCGGGGCCCAGATCTACCTGAAGCGCGAGGATCTGACCCATACCGGCGCCCACAAGATCAACAACACCATCGGCCAGGGCCTGCTCGCCCGCCGCATGGGCAAGCGGCGCGTCATCGCCGAGACCGGCGCCGGCCAGCACGGCGTGGCCACGGCCACGGTGGCGGCGATGTTCGGCATGGACTGCGACGTGTACATGGGGCGCGAGGACATGGAACGGCAGATGCCGAACGTGTTCCGCATGCAGCTTCTGGGCGCGCGCGTGATCCCCGTCGATTCGGGAACGGCGACGCTGAAGGATGCGCTGAACGAGGCGCTGCGCGACTGGGTGGCCAGCTGCGAGGACACCTTCTACATCATCGGCACCGTCGCCGGCCCGCATCCGTATCCGCTGATGGTGCGCCAGTTCCATGCCGTGATCGGCCAGGAGGCCCGGGCCCAGTGCCTGGAGAAGACGGGGCGGCTGCCCGACGTGGCGGTGGCCTGCGTCGGCGGCGGCTCCAACGCCATGGGCCTGTTTCATCCGCTGCGCGACGACCCGGTGCGCCTGGTGGCGGTCGAGGCGGCCGGCCACGGCCTGGACTCCGGCCAGCATGCGGCCTCGCTGGCGGCCGGCCGTCCCGGCATCCTGCACGGCAACCTGACCTATCTGCTCGAGGACGCCGAGGGGCAGATCCAGGGCACGCACAGCATCTCCGCCGGCCTGGATTACCCGGGCGTGGGGCCGGAGCTGGCGGCCATGTTCGAGGACAAGCGCCTCGAGCTCGATGCCGCCACCGATAGCGAGGCCCTGGCCGCCTTCCAGCAACTGACACGCAGCGAGGGCATCATCCCGGCGCTCGAGTCCAGCCACGCCCTGGCCGCCGGCCTGCGCATCGCCGCCGCCATGGATCCTGCGCAGACGGTGCTGATCAACCTGTCCGGCCGCGGCGACAAGGACATGGGCACGGTGATGCGCGTCCTGGGCGAAGCCGGGGGTCGGGCATGAGCCCCATCGACCGCCTCACCGCCCGTTTCGCCGCCTGCCGTGCCGCGGGCCGTGCCGCCCTGGTCGGCTACCTGACGGCGGGTGATCCCGATCCGGCCGATTCCGAGGCGCTGCTGCAATCGCTGGCCTCCGAGGTGGACATCCTGGAGATCGGCATGCCGTTCTCGGACCCGATGGCCGACGGCCCGGTGATCCAGGCGGCCAGCGAGCGCTCACTCGCCGCCGGTACGCACATGGACGACGTGTTCCGCCTGGCCGAGGCCGTGCGCAAGGCGCAGCCGGACATCGGCATCGTGCTGATGGGCTATGCCAACACGCCCTACGCCATGGGCTTCGAGCGCTTCGCCGAGCGGGCCCGCGAAAGCGGTGTGGACGGCGTGCTCTTGGTGGACATCCCGCCGGAGGAGGGCGCGCTGTGCCGCGACGTGCTGAAATCCCGCGGATTGCACCAGATATTCCTGCTGTCGCCGACCTCGACGGACCGGCGTATCGGTCTGGTGGCTGAAAATGGCAGCGGCTTCATCTATTATGTATCGCTGACGGGGATCACCGGCGCCGAGATGGGCGAGGTCGGCCAGGTGCGCGAGAGCGTGGAGCGTATCCGCGCACGCACGGAGCTGCCGGTGTGTGTCGGCTTCGGGATCAAATCCCCGTCGCAGGCGGAGGCCGTTGCCGCTTTTGCCGATGGCGTGGTCGTGGGCAGCCATTTCGTCGCCCAGGTGACGGCCCACGCGGGCGATATCGGGGCTGCGGGAGCCGCCATCCGGACGGCTGCATCGGCCATGCACAAGGCGATGGCGCATGCCTCCGTGGCAGGAGAGGTGATTTGAAGATCAAGGTGCTTGGATGCTACGGGGGGCAGCTGCTCGGGTTCCATCTGACCTCATTCCTGGTCAACGAATCCATCCTGCTCGATGCCGGCTGTCCGACGGAGGCGCTGAGCCTGGAGGAGCAGCACGGCATCCGCCACCTGTTCATTTCCCACACGCACCTGGATCACATCAAGGATATCGGCTTTCTGGCCGACAACCGTTCGCTGAAGCGTCTGGGCGGCAGCGCCGACAATCGCTGTGTGACTGTCTACAGCCTGCAGGAAAATATCGACGTGCTGAAGGAACATTACCTGAACAACCGGGTGTGGCCGGATTTCACGCGCCTGCCGTCGGCCGCGGATCCGATCCTGAAGCTGCAGGCGATCGAGGCCGAGAAGACGATCGCCGTGGACGGCGTGTCGATCACGCCGATCCCGGTGAACCATCCCGTCCCCTGCACCGGCTTCCTGCTTGAGCAGAATGGCATGCAGTTCATCTATACGGCGGACACGGGCCATACCGACCATATCTGGGAGGTGGCCAACCAGCAGCCGAACCTCAGGGGCATCATCCTGGACTGCTCCTTTCCGAACGCCTATGAGGGGCTGGCCGATATCAGCGGCCACCTGACCGCCAACGGTGTGGCCACGCAACTGAAGAAACTGGAACGGCTGGGCAGGGTCCCGGTCTA
>DATLWN010000169.1:0-5541 GCA_035576305.1 Mariprofundaceae bacterium | reverse complement strand
TCAACGATCTGCCCGACCATGTGCGGGTGACGTTCAGCGGCCTGCAGGCGAGGCTCGGCACCCTGTCCGCCCAGGACCTGCACGTGCCCGTGGATGCCTCGAACCTGAAGGACCCGGGGGTGGCGGAACTCGCGATCAGGGCCGGCGACGTCGCCGTGCCGCCCGGACTCAGCATCGACAAGATCCGCCCGGACCGCCTGGAGCTGCAGGTGGACCGTATCGTCAGGCGCGCCATTCCCGTGCATGCGCGCTTCGATCTGCCGCCGGGATGGCGGGTGGACGGGCTGCAGGTGGATCCGGCCAAGGTGGAACTGAACGGGCCTGAGGTATGGCTGGATTCGCTGGTCAGCGTCAATTCGGAGGTGATGCGCATGGACGCGCCGGCGGCCGGGCCCTTCGAGCGCGATGCCGGCATCGAAAGCCCCACCGGCAAGGCCATCCATCTGGTGAACGACAGGATCAAGGTGAAGATGCGCGGCGTGTTGGTCTATGATGCACCGGTACAGCCCGGCGGCGGAGGGAAATGATGCGCAAGTATTTCGGGACGGACGGCGTGCGCGGCACGGTCAACCAGGAACCGATGACCGCCGAGTTCGCGCTGCGGCTGGGCCGGGCTGCCGGCCATGTGCTGACCAGCCATCTGTCGCATCGCCCGCATATCCTGATCGGCAAGGACACGCGGCTTTCCGGCTACATGATCGAATCGGCGCTGTGTGCCGGGCTGACCGCCCAGGGCATGAACGTGCTGCTGGTCGGGCCGGTGCCGACGCCGGCCGTGGCCTATCTGACCCGCAGCCTGCGTGCGGACGCCGGCGTCGTGCTTTCCGCCTCGCACAACCCGGCGGGGGATAACGGCATCAAGTTCTTCGGGGCCGACGGCTACAAGCTTCCGGACAGCATCGAGACGGAGATCGAGCAGTGCCTGGATGGCCTGCCGCCCCTGCCCGATGCCATGAAGATCGGCAAGGCGACCCGCATCGACGATGCGCGCGGGCGCTATATCGAGTTCTGCAAGGCATCGCTGCCGCGCGAGATGCGTTTCGACGGCCTGAGGGTGGTGGTGGATTGCGCCAACGGTGCCGCCTATCACGTGGCACCACGCCTGCTGGAGGAGTTGGGCTGCCATGTCACGGCCATCCATGCCAAGCCGGACGGCTACAACATCAACCTGGAATGCGGCTCCACGCATCCGCTCAGCATGCAGGAACAGGTCGCGGCCAGCGGCGCCGATATCGGCTTCGCCCTGGATGGTGATGCCGACCGGCTGATCGCCTGCGATGCGTCCGGGCAGCTCATCGACGGCGACAGGGTCATCGCCATCCTGGCCGAGCACCAGCACCGGCATGGCCGGCTGCGCGGGGGCGGGGTCGTCACCACCATCATGAGCAATATGGGCCTGGAGAAATACCTGGCCCGCATGAACCTGGCGATGCACCGGGCGGCGGTGGGCGACCGCTATGTGCTGGAGATGATGCGCGAGAAGGGCTGCAACCTCGGCGGCGAGCAGTCGGGGCATATCATCATGCTGGACAACAACACCACGGGTGACGGCCTGCTCACGGCCCTGCAGCTGCTGTGCGCCATCCAGGATACCGGGCGTCCGGTGCATGAGCTGGCCAGGGATCTGCCGCTGTATCCCCAGAAGCTGTGGAATATCGTGATGCCCGAGTACCGCGACGTGCTGAGCGATCCGGCGGTGCGCTCGCTGATGGACGATGCCGAGCGGCGCCTGGACGGCCAGGGGCGCCTGAGCGTGCGCATGTCCGGCACCGAGCCGAAGCTGCGCATCATGGTCGAGGCCGAGGACGAGGCGCTGATGCTGTCCGTCGGCGAGGCGCTGGTCGACCGGATCGGGTCGGCCGTGCAGCCCCGTCGCGGTTGAGCCGGCAGGGCGGGCCCCGATTCGCCCCGACGCCGCTATATCCCCCTGTTTTTTTGCTGTTTCGCTTCCTTATCTCCCTGATAGTGTCTACGCTGGATAGGGTGTCGGAATGGATGAACGGCTGACGGCAGACAGCGCTTAGGGGAGCTAGAGCAACACCAATGCCAAAGAAGCACAAGCCAGCCGGCGGAGAACCTTCCTGGCTCGACAGACTCAGCATTGCGGGAAAGCCCGTGCGGGAGATATTCCGCATATCGGCCATCCTGGTGCTGCTGGTGCCCTACGGCGTCCTGGGCTACATGATGTTCGACAACGGCGATCTGTCGGTCATCTTCCAGCAAAGGAACATCCTGATCTTCGGCTTCGGCATCATCATCGTGCTGGCCGTGCTGGCCATCCTGCAGGGCGTTTTCAACAAGCTGTCGGCCCTGGCCGAAACCATGACCAAGGCCGCCGGCGACGATGCCACCTTCCACGAATTCTCGAACGAGACGCGGGAGCTGCAGGAGATCTCGCGCGCGTTCCGCAAGCTGCTGGAACGCTATGACGAGACCAGCCAGGAGCTGTCGCGGCTGACCCAGCTGTTCCTGGCCATGAAGGAGCTCGGGGATGCGGCGACGCGCAAGCTGGAGTTGCCGGCGCTGCTCAACCTGCTGCTCGACCGGGCCATGCAGGCCACGCGGGCGCAGATCGGTTCCGTGTTCCTGATCGACCCGGCCAAGTACAGCTTCCGCATCATGGGTGCGCGCGGCATCGAGGTCGAGGCGGCGGAGATCGCCATCGAGGATTCGGTTGTCGCCAGTGTGGTCAGCGACAAGAAGCCGCTGCTGGTCACCGATATCGAGAACGATCCGAATGTCGGGCGCTCCAACGATCCCAAGTACGGCCCGCCATCCTTCCTGGCCATGCCGGTGATGTTCGACGGCGTGCTGCTGGGCGTGCTCAACCTGGCCCACAAATCGAATGGCGCCATCTTCCACGAGGGCGATGTCGAGCTGCTGACGACGATGATCAACCAGGTGCACATCGCGCTGGAAAACGCCTATGTGCATGAGACGGTCAAGAAGCACATGCACAGCCTGGACGAGAAGACGAACCAGCTGAACGAGGAGATCGACCGGCGCAAGCAGATGGAGGAGGAGCTGCAGGTCCTGGCGATGCGCGACAAGCTGACGGGGCTGGCCAACCGCCACCAGTTCCTCGGCCTGCTGGAGCAGGCCATCGCCCAGTGCCGGCGCAACAAGCAGCGGCTGGCGGTGCTGTTCATCGACATGGATCGCTTCAAGATGATCAACGATTCGATGGGTCACGATATCGGCGATCTGGTGCTGCAGGAGGCGGCGCGGCGCATGCGGGACAGCCTGCGCGAGATGGATACGATCGCACGTTACGGCGGCGACGAGTTCACCTGCATGCTGATGGATGTCCACGGCGAGGATGACGTCGTCCAGGTGGCCGGCAAGCTGATCGAGGTCCTGTCCAGGCCGTTCTCGCTGCTCGGGCGCGAGTATTTCATCGGCTCGAGCGTCGGCATCAGCCTCTATCCGGACAACGGGGAACGCCCCGAGGACCTGGTCAAGAATGCCGATGCCGCCATGTACAAGGCCAAGGAGAAGGGGGGGCGCGGCTACAGCTTCTACACCCCGGCGATCGGCGAGGAGGTCAGCCAGCGCGTGCAGATGGAGATCGAGCTGCGCCAGGCGGTCAACCGCGGCGAGTTCACGCTGCACTACCAGCCGCAGGTGGACCTGCGCGACGGCCACCTGTCGGGTATCGAGGCCTTGTTGCGCTGGCAGCATCCGGAGTACGGCCTGCTCAACCCGGATGATTTCATCCCGGTGGCGGAGCAGGCCGGTCTGATCGTGCCGATCGGGCGCTGGGTGCTGGGCGAGGCGTGCCGGCAGTTCAAGAAATGGCGGGACCAGGGCCTGGTGCCGGCGGGGACGTCGCTGAACGCCGCGGTCAACATCTCCAGCCACCAGTTCCGCCAGGGCGATTTCATCCACGTGCTGGGGGAGGTGCTGGAACAGACGGGGATCGATCCGCAGATGCTGGAGCTGGAGATCACCGAAAGCATCATCATGGATGCGGGCGAGCATGCGGTCGACGTGCTGCGCTCCCTGAAGGAGATGGGGGTGCGGCTGGCGATCGACGATTTCGGCAACGGCTTCTCGTCGCTCGGCTACCTGAAGCATTTCCCCATCGATACGATCAAGATCGACAAGGTGTTCATCCGCCACCTGCCCGGGGATCGCGACGATGCCGCCATCGTGCGCGCCATCCTCGAGCTGGCGCACAGCCTCGACCTCAAGGTCGTGGCCGAATGGGTGGAGAATGTCGAACAGCTGCATTTCCTGCGCAAGAACGGCTGCCACTATGCCCAGGGCTACCTGCTCGGCCGCCCGGTCGAGGCCAAGGAGCTGCTGCACATGATCCGCGACGAGCACATCCAGAAGACCTGGCGCGAACTGACGGGCGACGGCGTCGTCGCTTCCGGCGGCGATGATGCCGCCTAGGAGGATCGCCCGCGGAATGCCGCGCTCCTAGGCGTTCGGCGGCATATTAGGCTATATAAAGTGAGCTGATGGCCAAAACCGGGGGGGGCCGCATGTTCGAGGTCAGCCACAAGGAGTTGGATAGCATCCTGGTCCAGATCGACCAGGCGATCGACAACCACGACCAGTGGCATCGCCAGCTGGTGCGCACCCTGATCTGCAAGCTGCCGCCGGACCAGCGCGATATGGCGGAGGATTCGCATACCCAGTGCCGTTTCGGGCAATGGTACTACGGGCAGTCCAACGCCTCGCTGCGCACCCATCCCACGTTTGCCGCCATGGAGAACGAGCACAAGCAGCTGCATCAGCTGGTGGCCAGGCTGTTGCGCGCCTCCGTGGAGGATACGCGCATCGACGCCATGCTCTACGACCAGTTCGCCAACACCCTGGAGCGCATGCGCCTGCAGCTGTTCTCGCTGAAGTACGAGATCGAGAGCGAGCTGTACAACATCGATCCTTTGACCGGGGCATACACGCGATACGGCATGCTGGCCACGCTGCGGGACCAGCAGTCGCTGGTCTCCCGCGGCGCGGGCGGCTGTGCGGTCGCCATGCTGGACATCGATCACTTCAAGGAGGTCAACGACCAGTACGGCCACCATGTCGGGGATCGCTTCCTGACCCATGTCGCCTCGATCCTGATCAAGAACCTGCGCCCCTACGACAAGCTGTACCGCTACGGCGGCGAGGAGTTCATCCTGATGCTGCCCAACACCTCGGTGCAGGCCGCCATGATGATCACCGAGCGCATGCGCAAGCTGATCGGGAAAAGCACGCTGCATACGGATGAGCTGTCCATCCGGGCCACGATCTCCGTCGGCGTGGCGATGATCGAGGCGGACAATACGGTGGAAACCGCCATCGACCGGGCGGACAGGGCGATGTATGCCGCGAAACGGGAGGGGCGGGACCGCGTCAAACTGTGGACGTCATCGCTGGCGGAAAACTGATGCCTCCGCGGCCCCGCCGGTGGTTGATAATCCGCGTTCGCAAAGTATGATGCGCAACCCGATATAAGCGTCGTCCGCCGGGCGTTCTCCGGTTGGCGTCTGATCGATCAGCATTGGCGCGTAGCTCAGTGGGAGAGCACCACCTTGACACGGT
>DATLWN010000168.1:0-3115 GCA_035576305.1 Mariprofundaceae bacterium | reverse complement strand
CGGCATCAACCACCTGCCTGCCAACCGGCTCGATGCCTTCATCGATGCCTTCCGTCGCCAGTACCAGGGTTCGATTTAGCCGCCTGCGTGCGTCGTCCTCGAACGGTTTTTGGATACTAATGAAGGACTACATGGGGGCATCACAATGAAAGCACACGGATATGCCACACATTCCGCTACCGAAGACCTCGGGCCCTTCGCCTTCGAGCGCCGCGAACTGCGCCCCGAGGATGTGGCCATCGAGATCCTCTTCTGCGGCATCTGCCACTCGGACATCCACATGGCCCGCAACGAATGGGGGGGCGGGACGCATTACCCCTTCGTTCCAGGGCACGAGATCGTCGGCCGCGTCACGTCCGTGGGAAGCAAGGTAACCAAATACAAGGCCGGCGATCTGGTCGGCGTCGGCTGCCTGGTCGACAGCTGCCGCACCTGTCCGTCCTGCCTCGATGGCCTGGAGCAGTATTGTGAAAACGGCTGGACGGGCACCTATGGCAGCGAGGACAAGATCGGCGGTACGCCGCACACCCATACCTTCGGCGGCTATTCCGACAGGATCACCGTCGATGAGCGCTTCGTGCTGCGCATCCCGGACAACCTCGATCCCGCGGCGGCGGCACCCCTGCTGTGCGCCGGCATCACCACCTATTCCCCGCTGAAGCACTGGAAGGTCGGCGCGGGCCAGAAGGTCGGCGTCATCGGGCTCGGTGGCCTGGGGCACATGGGTGTGAAGTTCGCCCATGCCATGGGCGCGCACGTGGTGATGATCACGACCTCGCCCGGAAAGGCAGCGGATGCAAAGAAGCTCGGCGCCAGCGAAGTGCTGATCTCGAAGGATGCGGCAGCGATGGAGGCGGCCGTGAACAGCTTCGACTTCCTGCTCAATACGATCCCGGTCGGCCATGATGTCGATCCGTACATGAACCTGCTCAAGCGCGACGGCGCGATGGTGATCGTGGGTTCCGTCGAGCCACTGACCAAGGTCAATGGCGTGCCGTTCATCTTCAAGCGCCGCTCGATGGCCGGTTCGCTGATCGGCGGCCTGCCGGAAACGCAGGAGATGCTCGACTTCTGCGGCGAGCACGACATCACCTGCGACATCGAGATGATCGATATCAAGGACGTGAACACCGCCTACGACCGTACAGTGAAGGGCGATGTGAAATACCGGTTTGTCATCGATATGGCGACCTTGAAAGCCGACTAAGCGAAGATCGAAGGAGGTGATCATGAGCGAGGCCGATACATCTTCCGAGAACATGCAGGTTCACCGCGCCGGCTCAGCCGAACCTATCCAGGGGCCGAGCGAATGGTTCACCGGCAATGTGCGCATCGAAAAGGTATTTGCCGCCCCAGAGCCGGCACGCGTAGGGGTTGCCGTCGTGAGCTTCGAGCCGGGTGCCCGCACCAACTGGCATACGCACCCGCTGGGTCAGATCCTGGTTGTGACCGAGGGCGTGGGCTGGACCCAATGCGAGAATGGTCCGAAGACGGAGATCCGTCCGGGTGACCTGATCTGGTGCAACTGCGGCCGCCGCCACTGGCATGGTGCGACCGACACCACGGCCATGCAGCATGTGGCGATCAACGAATACCTGGATGGAAAGCCCGTCGACTGGTTGGAGCCCGTCCCGGACGAGGTTTACCTCGCCAGCCCGGTCAAGAAGGACTGAACACGCCTTTCCCCTCGGATTTCCTGCCTGCAGCGCCCGGTCAGAATAGGGTCGGCTGGACCATGCGGCCGGGGACGTGGAAGTGCTCGGTGGTCAGCTCCGGCAGCGGCTGGTCCAGCCCATAGCGGCGGCGGGCCTGGGCGAAGCGCGTGGACAGCAGCTCGGCGCGCACGCCGCGGCCGTGCATGCGCACCCCGAAGTTCGATTCGTACAACCTGCCGCCGCGCATCTCGCTGAGCTGGCGCATCACCGCCTCGGCGCGGTCGGGGAAGTGCTCGCGCAGCCAGGCCGGGAACACCTCGGTCAATTCATAGGGCAGACGCAAGAGGCTGTAGCCGGCGCCGCGGGCGCCGTGATCGCGCGCCGCCTCGAGGATCGATTCCAGTTCGTGGTCGTTGAGGTGCGGGATCACCGGGGCGACGAGCACGCCGACCGGGATGCCGGCCTCGGAGAGTTTCCGCATGGCCTGCAGCCTCCGGGCCGGGGTGGCGGCGCGCGGCTCCATGGTCCGGGCGAGCCTGCCGTCCAGGGTGGTGATGCTGAACAGCACCAGCGCCGTGTGGCGCTCAGCCATGCCTGCGAGGATGTCGATATCGCGCACGATCAGCGCCGACTTGGTGACGATGGAGACCGGGGCGCCGAACTCGGCCAAGACGGAGAGCAGCTGCCGCGTCAGGCCCAGGTGCTTCTCCACCGGCTGCCAGGCATCGGTGTTGATGCCCAGCGCGATCGGCTCCGGGCGGTAGCTTTTCGCCGACAGCTCGCGGCGCAGCAGCGCCGGGGCATCCGGCTTGTAGAAGATCTCGGTCTCGAAATCGATGCCCGGCGACAGGTCGAGGTAGGCGTGGCTGGGGCGGGCGAAGCAGTACGGGCAGCCGTGCTCGCAGCCGCGGTAGGGGTTGATCGACTGGCCGAACGGCACGTCCGGCGAGTCGTTGCGGTTGATCACGCTTTTCGCCGTGTCCACGTGCAGGCGCGTGCGCGGCGCCGGCTCGTCCTCCTGCCACCAGCCGTCGTCGACGGCCTCGCTGTGCTGGCGGGCGAAGCGGCCGGGGGTATCGACGGTGGCGCCGCGGCCGTTGATCCTGTCCATGCTCTTCAGCATGCCGGACGCATCGGTGGCTGACAATCGTTCCCAAAGGCGGGTGTTTGTGCCCCGCATTGGCGCTATGCTGCGGCCCATGGCACGCACCCTTGCCGGCATCCATGCCGTCCGTCACGCGCTCGACAGCGGAGAGTCCATCCGCGAGCTGGTCATCGAGAAGGGCAAGCAGCACCCGCGCCTGAACGAGCTGGTGCACCTGGCGCGGGGGGCCCGCATCCGCGTCAGCTTCGCACCGCGCCAGGCGCTGGAGCGCCTGGCCCAGGGCGTGCCGCACCAGGGGGTGGTGGCGCAGCTCGCCGGTGAGGCGGCCACCGTGGACTTCAAGGCCTGGCTGGAC
>DATLWN010000167.1:0-2853 GCA_035576305.1 Mariprofundaceae bacterium | reverse complement strand
CGCATCGGGCATCCCCCCCTGCAAAGCGGCGTCCAGCGTCTGCAAGATCCATTGGTTCTTGGCGTCCTCGGCCATGTCCATCGACAGCGTTCCCTGCATGATGTTGGTCGCCACATGCACCCGGTCGATCTGCAGGCCTTTGGTGATGTCCCAGCGGATCTGCCCCCCGGACGCGACGAGGTCCAGGCCACCGATATGCATCGGCCAATCCCCGTCGGGAGACAGGGTGGCCCGGGCCGAACGCGGCCTGTCCTCATCGGGGTTCCACATCAACGCGAAGCTGCCCTTGGCCCGGCTCGTTGTCGTGAACCACGCGGCGGAGGGGTCCGGGCGTTGCCAGCGGATCAGGGATGCGACATCGCGGATGCTCGCCTGCCCCTGGATATCGAGCGTCAGCGACGACCATGGGATCAGCAGCGTGCCCTGCACCGAACCGATGCCGTGGGGAAGGTCGGCGGCGGAGATATCGGCCTTCAGGCCGGTCGCATCTAGCTCGACCTTGGCGTTGGTATCGGCCAGGGCGTCCCCGCTCAGGCCCAGGGCGATGTCCGCACCGGCGACGTCGGCGTCGACCCGGTACTGCAGGTGCTGCCATTCCGCATCCGTCGGCAGGCCGTTGCCCGGTTGCGCCCAAGGCATGGCCATCTCCGCTTCGACATGCGTGGCCGTGCCGTGATGCATGCTGGCCAGCCAGTGACGCCATCCCGTGCTGCCCAGCGGGCGCAGCCAGCGCCACAGCGTCGGCATATCCAGATGCCCCGAACTGCCTTTGGCCTCGAGCACGCCCGCGTTCCAGACGGCCGTCAGCCGGGCGCTGTTCTCCCCCTGCGTCCATTCCAGGGGCTCGATGCGGATCTCGTGGATGCCCGGCTCCGTGGCCTGGTGGTCGGCGACCAGGATCGCCCGCATCTTCAGTTGCTGGAAGCTCAGCTCCATGGCATCCGGCTTCAGCACCAGCGTGGCACCGGTATCGGAATGGGCGGCGATGTCGCACAGCCAGCGGCCGGCATCCGTTTCGCGCAGCCGGACGGAGGTGCGCATGGTCCCCTGGAACGTTTTTTGGAGCTCCGGGGGCAGCCACTGCAGGCTGTCCATCGCCAGATCGAGCCGCTCGGGCAGCATCCGCGCATCCAGGCGCGCATTCAGCTGCAGCCCCGGCCACGCCAGTTCGAGGCCGCGTGCATCGGCGTCGATACTCAGGTTCAGATGGGGGATCTCGCCGCGCATCCCGCCGTATTGCCAGTGCAGCGTCGTATCATGGATGTCCAGGTCCTGCTGGAAGAGCTGCGGGATCAGCGCTGCCGCGCTTTCGTGATCGCCCGTTCCGGCCGGGAGCGTGATCGTCAGTTCGCCGTTGCTGAGGTTCACGCGGCTGGGCCGCCATTCGCCGAGGGCCAGACGCCATATCGAAACCCGGATCGCCAACCGGCCCCCGTCCAGGCGTACGCGCCCGTCCTGGGTGGAGAAGCTCAGGTCATCGGCATGCAGCCACAGATAGCCGGCCCAGTACCAGGACAGGTCCCCCATGTGCAGTTCCGCCAGGTCGAAGCGCTGTTGCAGATAGCGCCCGATCTCCGGGCGCAGTTCGTTGAGGCTGGGGGCGTGCCAGTAGATCCAGCTGCCCAGCAACGTCAGGCCGAACAGGGTCAGCACGGCCATGCGGCGGGCGACGGTGGCCCAGCGACGCAGTGACGGCAGCAGGTTCACCGGGGCGGATCAGCCCTGGCGCTGTTTCTTATCCTTGGCCTTGAGATCCTCAACCTTCTTTGCCAGGGATTTCAACAGCCCGTCGAAGCCCGCACTGTCGATCTCGTTCTGGAAATCGGTGCGGAAGGTGCTGATCAGGCTGACCCCTTCGATGCGGATATCGTAGACCCGCCAGTTGTCCCCATCCTTGAGCAGGCGGTATTCGACCGGGGTCTGTTTGTCGGTGTCGATGATCATCGACTTGATGCGGGCCTTGTCGCCCTTGTATTCGGCGTCGTCGTAACGGATGGTCTGGCCGTGATAGCCGTTCAGGCGGTTGCCGTACGAGTACTCGAGCAGATCGCGGAACAGCGTCGTGAAGCGGGCCTGTTGTTCGGGCGTGGCATCGTTCCACGGGGCCCCGACGGACAGCCGCGACATGGCATCAAAATCGAAATGATCGCTGATGATCTTGCGGATGGCGGCGCGGTCGATCTCGCTGATGCGGCTCTTGTCGGCCCGATGGTCCAGCACATGGATGATACCCTCGACCGTTTCGCGGATCACCGTATCCGGGGTGTTGGCCTGTGCCGCCTGTGCCGGCAACGCCATGGCGCCGAGCAGCGCGACGGCGGCAAGGGCGGTGCGGACGGGGTTCAGGATGCGTGACATGGTGGCTCTCCTATCAGCATAGAGGCTGTTGCACATTCATTGTATCCCGGCGGCGAGGCGATGGTAAGCGCAAGCTTTACTTCCCTCCGGGGGAGAAGATGTACTTGCTGATCAGGTCCTCGATATTGATCGCCGATTCGGTTTCCTCGATCTCGTCGCCGTTCTTCAGGTAGGTGGCGTCCGCGCCCTGGGAGATGCGGACATAGCGGTCGCCGATGATGCCCTTGGTGCGTATCGAGGCGATGGCATCGTCGGTCAGGCGCACGCCGTTGTTGATGCGCAGCGTCAAGAAGGCCTTGTCCTTCTTCAGGCCGATATCCTCCACCCGCCCGACGACCACGCCGGCCATCATCACATCGGCACCCGGGCGGATGCCGCCGGCATCGCCGAAGCTGGCGTCCACGACATAGCCGGTGGCACCCAGACCGCCGACCTCTCCGAGCTTCAGCGCCATGTAACCCATGCTCAGGATGCCGAGGAACACGAAGATGCCGA
>DATLWN010000166.1:0-1883 GCA_035576305.1 Mariprofundaceae bacterium | reverse complement strand
ATCCCGGTGATCGAGAAGGCCATCCTGAGCTCCGATCTCGGGCTGAATCCCTCGAACGACGGTGCGGCGATCCGCATCGTGCTGCCGGAGCTGACGGAGGAGCGCCGGCGGGAGTTCGTCAAGCAGGTGCGTCAGTACGGTGAGAAGGCCAAGGTGGCGGTGCGCAATATCCGCCGGGATGCCAATGACGACGTCAAGCGAAAGATCAAGGACGAGGGGATTTCCGAGGACGAAGGCAAGCGTCTGGCGGATCAGATCCAGAAGGTGACGGATCGCTATATTCACGAGATTGATCAGGTCATTGAGCATAAAGAAAAAGATATCCTGACCCTCTGATGCCATCCTCCCAGCCCCAGGCGGCAAACAGGGTGCCGGCGCACGTTGCGATCATCATGGATGGCAACGGCCGCTGGGCCAGGAAGCGGGGCCTGCCAAGGCTCGAGGGGCATCGTCGCGGCGCCCTGCTGGTGCGCGACGTGGTCGAATGGGCCGCCGATGCCGGCGTGCGCCAGGTTTCCTTCTATACCTTTTCCACCGAGAACTGGTCGCGCCCGAGGCTCGAGGTGCGCGGCCTGATGAATCTGCTTTCCATGCTGCTGCCGACGCAGGTGGCCGACATGCAGGCCAACGGCGTGCGCCTGCTGACGCTGGGCGATCTGTCGGCCTTGCCGGCCAAGGCCCGCCGGGCCCTTGAGCAGGCCTGCGCAGTCACCGCCGGCAACAGCCGCATCGATGCCATCCTGTGCCTGAACTACGGCGGGCAGCAGGAGATCGTACAGGGCGTTCAATCCTATGCACGCTGGCTGCTGGCCCAGCCGAAACCGCTTGAGTGCCTGGAGGCTCTGACACCTCAGGGCTTTCGCGACTTCATGTGGCGGCGTGAGCTTCTGCCCGTCGATCTGCTGATCCGCACCGGTGGCGAACGCCGCATCTCGAACTTCCATCTGTGGGATGCCGCCTATGCGGAGCTGTATTTCTGCGATGACTTCTGGCCCGATTTCAGCGAGCAGCACTTCAAGGAAGCGCTGGCCGATTATGCCGCGCGCGAACGGCGCTACGGCCGGACCAGCGAGCAGGTGTCGGGCCGATGAGCGAGCTGGGCAAGCGCATCCTGACGGCGGCGTTGCTGCTGCCGCTCGTCATCATCTGGCTGTTCTGGGTGCCTTCGCCGTGGTTCGACTGGCTGCTGGGGGGCTTTGCCATCCTGGCGACCGTGGAACTGTTGCTGTTGGTGAATATGCCGGTGGCATGGGGCTTTGCAGCCGCAGCGGCCCTGCTCTGGGGTATGCTGGTCGCCGGTGGCGATCCGCTGCTTGTGCTTTTCCTGCTGATGCTGGCATGGACGATGATCTTTCTGGCCTACGGCCGGTTCGGCGAGCCGCACATGTCCCGGGATTTCGGTGCCCTGGCGCATGCCCAGTGGATGATGATGTGGCTGCTGTTTTTCGTATGGGCCGTCAAACGCCTGCACGCCGTTGACGGCGG
Organism: Mariprofundaceae bacterium; assembly: GCA_035576305.1. Classification (GTDB taxonomy): domain Bacteria; phylum Pseudomonadota; class Zetaproteobacteria; order Mariprofundales; family Mariprofundaceae; genus DATLWN01. The sequence goes on along the minus strand of DATLWN010000166.1, from coordinate 398 downwards.
CATCCCGTTCATCGCCGGCGCCTGTGTCGGTATCTGGGCCTCGGATATCGCCGCCTATTTCGTCGGGCGCCGCTTCGGACGGACCAAGCTCTGTCCGGCGATCAGCCCGGGCAAAAGCGTCGAGGGCCTGGCCGCGGCGGTTCCGGCCGGGGTGACGGCCGCGGCGGCGATCTGGCATGCCGCTATCGCCATGCCGGTGGTCCAGGCCATCGCCATCGGGGTGGTGCTGGTGCTGGTGGGCGTCGCGGGCGATCTGGCCGAATCGGCGCTCAAGCGTGCCGTGGGGGCCAAGGACAGCGGCCGCTTGCTGCCGGGCCACGGTGGCCTGCTGGACCGTGTGGATGCCCTGCTGCCGGCCTTGCCGGCGGCAGGCCTGCTGTGGCTGGCGCTGCAATGAC
>DATLWN010000165.1:0-6571 GCA_035576305.1 Mariprofundaceae bacterium | reverse complement strand
GGCCAGGGCATTGCCCTGCTTGGCCGCCTGGCGATACCATTTGGCCGCCTCGGCGTAATCCCGTTTCACCCCCTGTCCCTGCTCATAGAGCGTCCCCAGGTCGTACTGGGCGTCGGGGAAGCCCTGCTCCGCCGCCTTGCGATACCATTTGGCCGCCTCGGCGTAATCCTGTTTCACGCCCTGGCCGTTGGCATACAGCGCCCCCAGATTGTCCTGGGCCTGGGCATCGCCCTGCTCCGCCGCCTGGCGATACCATTTGGCCGCCTCGGCGTAATCCCGCTTCGTGCCCTGGCCGTTGGCGTATAGCGCACCCAGATTGTTTCTGGCCCAAGGATGCCCCTGCGCGGCCGCCTGGCGATACCATTTGGCCGCCTCGGCATAGTCCTGTTTCACCCCTGCGCCCTGGTCATAGAGCACCCCCAGGTGGTATTGGCCATTGGCATCTCCCTGTGCCGCCGCCTGGCGGTACCACTTGGCGGCCTCGGCATAGTCCTGTTTCAGGCCCAGGCCGTGCTCATAGAAAATGCCCAGATTGTTTTGCGCATCGGCGTTGCCCTGCTCGGCAGCCTTGCGAAACCACATGCCGGCTTCCGCGTAGTCCTGTTTCACGCCCTGGCCGTTGGCATAGAGCGATCCCAGGTTGTCCTGGGCCATGGCGTTGCCCTGCTCGGCGGCCTTGCGGTACCAGTGGCCTGCTTCGACGAAGCTTTGCGACACGCCCTGGCCATTGGCATAGAGCGATCCCAGGTTGTTCTGCGCATCGTCATCGCCCTGCCCGGCGGCCTTGCGGTACCACCTGGCGGCCTCGGCGTAATCCTGCTTGACGCCCAGGCCCTGGTCATAATCCACAGCCAGATTGTATTGCGCCTGGGCATAGCCCTGCCTGGCGGCCTTGCGATACCATTTGACCGCCTCGGCATAGTCCCGTTTGACGCCATGGCCATTGATATAAAGCGTGCCCAGGTTGTTCTGCGCCTGCGCATCCCCTTGTTCGGCAGCCTTGCGATACCATCGGGCCGCCTCGATGTAATCCCGATGCACACCCTGGCCGTTCTCGTAGAGCGCGCCCAGGTTGTTTTGTGCACCGTAAAACCCTTGTTCCGCGGCCTTGCGATACCACTTGGCGGCCTCGACATAGCTCTGCGCTACGCCCCGGCCGGTGTCGTAAAGCAGCCCAAGCTCGGCCTGGGCCACGACATCACCGTGTTGCGCCGCCTGTTGCAGGGTATTCAGGGCCTGCTGATCTCCGCCCTCCACCGCTTTTTCCAGCTTGTTGCCGTCTTTCAGGCTCATGGCGGCCATGGCGGGGGAAGCCGCAAGGCAACAGGCCAGGAGGGCGGCAATATAGTGCAGCCGTTTGTTCATGATTCTCCATCCTCCCTTCAAGCCAAGGTGTATACACCCATTTCCCCCTCCTGCGACTATATCACCACAAATTAAACATGCATATTAGAGCGCCGGCGCCAAGCGATCGTCCGATAGCCTTCCACCACCGGGATTCTGCTGTCGGATTGATAGCGCTTTTCTGATTTCCCCGGCGTCATGCCGGGGGAACAACGGGGAAAGGAAGCAAGGCCGCGAACCGGCCGCGATTGACGGATTGGCGTCCCCAAGGGGATTCGAACCCCTGTTACCGCCGTGAAAGGGCGATGTCCTAGGCCTCTAGACGATGGGGACCTGAGGAGGGGCCGAAGGTTAAGGATACGCGGCGCGGCGTCAATCCATCATTTCGGCCCCTACTGGCGGCAGCGATAGACGTCGAAGGACTGGTTGCCGTCCCTGGGCGGGCTGGTGACGACGATGGTATCGCCGTGCATGTCGGCGGCGCTGTTCTTGGCCATGGCCTGGAGATCGGAGACCACCGACTTCTCCGAACGGGGGATGAAGCCGAGCTTGTACGGCACGGTCACCGCGGTGCGTCCGATCTTCGTGCATCCGGCCACCTCGCCCGCGGTGGCGATGCGGACCGTTTGCCCCTGGGCATCGGGCTTGACGAAGGTACAGGCCGAGGCCGCCATGGCCAGGGCGCAGGCGGCCGCCATCCATACTGTGTTGCGCATTCCTTGCTCCTGTCGAACCGGTCTCTCCCCGCCCGGGGCGGAGCCTAGACCATGCGCGGATGCGCTGCACATGACAGCGATCCCATGGCCCGTCGGGCGGCCTGTAAGGTTTGGCGGGCGGATACGACCCAACAGCTGTTGCGAACACCAAACCAAAGGGAGAAAACAACCATGAACAAACTGAGCAACGGGATCCTGGCCGGCCTGGCCGCCACCATCGTGCTGTCCATGCTGATGGTGATGAAGGCGAAGATGGGGCTGATGCCGGACGTCAACGTCATCGCCATGCTCGCCGGGAAGATGGGCGGCAGCGCCGCCATGGGCTGGGCGGCCCACTTCATGATCGGCGTCATCGGCTACGGGCTCGCCTATGCCCTGGTCTTCAGCGACCTGCCCTTCGGCAACCACACCACATGCGGCATCGCCCTGGGCATCACGGGCTGGCTGGTGATGATGGTGGCGGTGATGCCAATGATGGGGGCCGGCCTGTTCGGCCTGGCGCTGCCCAGCGGCATGATGGTGCCGGTGGCCACGCTGATGCTGCATGTCATCTTCGGCGCCGTGCTGGGCTATGTCTACGGCCTCACGCAGCGCTCCGGCGAGCCTGTCGCCACCGCCGGCTGATTCCTGCCGGGGCATGCAAAGGCGGGGAGGCGCTAGCCTCCCTTGCTCCCCCCTCTTCCGAAGTCACCGTGCGAACGGAGCGACGCCGATGCGGGATCGTATCAGTGGAGAATTCGTGAACTTGCCATTCACTTCCACGGTCAGCGGGGTTCCGGGTTTGGCTTTGCCGAGGTTCGTGGGCGAGGTGTAGGACGGTACCGTCATGCCGTTAATCTGCGGGTTGAAGCCCAGCATGCACTTCCAACTCACGGCCGCCTCCGCGCCGCTCTGGGTCATCGTCACAGGCACCAGCAGCGTCTTGTTGTATGACTGTCCCGCCGTTACAGGAAACGTCACCAGATTGGTGCCAACACCCTTACCATCCGCCCGCATAATCCAGCAGCGTACACCCACCGTATTGACATCGGGATGCAGGTTGTACAGGGACACCGGCACGTGAAACGTTACCGTCGTATCAGCGGCGTACGCCCCACCTGCCGCGAGCAGAACGTATGCCATGACAAAGCCACAAATCGTTTTTATGTTCATCTCCGCTTCTCCTCCTGGTCCCGTCAGTCAATCACCATGGTGCCCAACCCTGTCACTGCCCATTGCCGGTAAAGGTCAGGGGCGCCGTCTGCAGTTCAGCAGGCAGACGGATCGTGCCCGAACCGACGCCGGTCGCCGTCAATCCGGGCGTGTCGACCTCGCTTGGGAGCATCGCTGCCTGGGAACCGACGCCAGTTACGGTAAGACCCGCTGTGTTCACCGATGCGGGAAGGCTGATCTGCCCGCCACCCACGCCGGTCGCGGTCATTGGCATCGTCCGGACCGAGGCAGGAAGTGCGGCCACGGCTGTCCCAGGAATGATGCCCATCGCCAGAACGGTCATCAGAAATAGGAGTCTGATTGCACGCATGCTAAAAAGCCCTCGAGTCCAGTCGCTGGCCGGATACAAGTCCGGTACAGTTAAACATATAGTCTCCGCGGCGTTCATGTGCCAGTTGCTGAAATTCCCTTGCTTCTTCAGGGCCGCGACGCCTCCACGACCCCGTCCTCCCCGGCAACGGTCCGGTTCTTTCCCCCGGACTTGGCCTGGTACATCCGCTGGTCCGCCAGCGTCACCAGGGAGCGCCAGTGCTCGACATGATCCTCGGAGTTTTCCGCGATGCCGACGCTGAATGTCGGCAAGCTGTCGTCGGCGCCGCGCAACCCCCGGATACTGTCGTCGATCACGTGCCGTGCCTGCGAGCGGTTCGTGTACGGCAACAGCAGGATGAATTCATCGCCTCCCCAGCGCATCACGACATCGCTCTTGCGAAGCGAGGATCGCCATGATTGCGCCACCTGCACCAGGATCCCATCGCCGGCATCGTGTCCCTGCGTGTCGTTGATGTGTTTGAAGTCGTCCAGATCCACGAAGGCCAACGCCAGGGGATAATGGTTGCGCTGAGCCAGGGCGAACTGCATCGCGATCAGTTCGACCCCGCTCTCGCGGTTCAGCGCGCCGGTCAGGGGATCCACGACCGCCTTGTGAAACAGCTTGCGCAACAGTTGCAGCTGACTGACGGATGCCAGGCATCCGACGCCCGCCACGAGGATCAGCAGCCACAGCATCGCCAGGGCATTGAAGAACGGCATCATGTACAGGTGCTTCTCCACGACCGGGGCGGCGGCAACCCCCAGCAGGGGAAGCGCAAGCACGGAGAGCTCGGTGAGCGTCAAGGGGAAGATGCCGAGGCCGGCGACCAGCAGGAAGGTCAGGAAGGCATAACCACTGGCCAGCGTGGCACTGGCCCGATCCAGCGACAGGTCCCACAACAGGGAGTTGGAGAAAAGGAAGAAGACCGACGGCACGAAAAACAACACGCCGAGCGCCAGATAGGCCTGCCTGAGCGTTGCCGCCCGCCGGCAATACGCAGCCAGCACCATGAATGCCAGGCAGACCAGCACGCGGCTCGAGGCCAGCTTTGCCCAGATGTCATGGGGAAAGGCCATGATGTCCAGGGGAATCCACAGCGGCGTCAGCACGGCGAACAGGGAGGCCATCAAGCGTGTCCGCGACAGGATGAAGCCGGCCCGCTGACGATCGAAGATCATCGTTTTGCGATCCTGACCGACCAGTTCGACGATCTCGCCGGAGTAATTCGGAAAAAACCTGTTCAGCAGCCGGGCCCAGCGACCGCCGCTCCCATCAACCATGGACTCCGGAGTATCCGGAAGCAATTCGCGCATCAAGCCACCCTCCCCATTGATGGCCCTCAAGCCCCACCGGCTGCATACCGAAAGCGATGGAAGCACAAACCGATTGCACCTGTCCAGTCGAACGGCAGGCGTATCATCGAATGAGGGGGATCCCGCTGGAGGCGATCGAGGGGGCGGCGTAAACCGCCAGCCCCCAATGGATGGTGAGCCGTGCTGGGCTCGAACCAGCGACCCGCAGATTAAAAGTCTGCTGCTCTACCAACTGAGCTAACGGCCCGCTAACGGCGGCGAAGTTTGATGATTCGCCCCGGGGTGTCAAACCATTTTGGCACAAATGCCGTCCGCCGTCTTCACCCCGCCCGCCCGTGGATGATACAATCGGCCTATGCGTTTCGCCCCCGTCCCCGACTACCATATGCACACCCCCCGCTGCCACCATGCCACCGGCAGCGTGCGGGAATACGCCGAGGCGGCGCTGCGCATCGGCCTGACCGAGATCGGCATGTCCGACCACTCGCCGATGCCCGGCGGCTTCGATGCGGCCTGGCGTATGGACCGAGCCGAATTGGCCGACTACCTGGACGAGGTCGAGGCGGTGCGCGACGAATTCGCCGGACGCCTGGCCGTGCGCATCGGCCTGGAGGCGGATTTCCATCCGGGCAGCGAATCCTATGTGCAGGGCATGATCGAGGCTTACCCCTGGGATTACGTCATCGGCTCCGTGCACTACCTCGGGGACTGGGGCTTCGACAACCCGGACAACCTGGACGACTGGAACGGCCGCGACGTCGAGCAGGCCTACTGCGACTATTTCGCCACCGTCGCCGCCTCGGCGGCCACCGGCATGTTCGACATCATCGGCCACCCGGACCTGATCAAGAAGTTCGGCCATCGCCCCCCGCCTGGCAGCCGCCGTGTGCGTGAGGCTGAGGCGGCCATGCTCGATGCGGTGCGGGCGGCCGGCATGGCGCTGGAGATCAGCTCGGCCGGACTGCGCAAGCCGGTCGGCGAGGTCTATCCGCACGGGCGGATGCTGGCGCTGGCCGCCGAGCGCGGCATCCCCTTCGCCTTCGGCTCCGATGCCCATACGCCCGGCGAGGTTGGGCACGCCATGGACACCTGCCTGGGCATGCTCACCGCCTGCGGCATCGACAGGGTGGTCCGCTTCGAGCAGCGGCAGCGCTTCCCCGTCGCCATCCGGGAGCTGGCGCCGTGAAGAGCATCCTGATCACCGGCGCCTCCGGCGGTTTCGGCTGCGAGTTCGCCCGCCAGCTCGAAGGGGAAGGCCATCGCCTGCTGTTGCACGGCCGCGATACCGCACGCCTGAAGCTGACGCTGGGGCGCCTGGCCCATCCGGAGCGCCACCGCTGCCTGCAGGGTGACTTGTCCCGGCCGGAGGGCATCGAACAGCTGTGCCAGGCCATCGCAAAGGAGGAGCTGACGGGGCTGGTCAACAACGCCGGCTTCGGCGTCTGGGGCGCCTTCGAGCGCACCGAGTCGGTGCCGCAGATCGACGTGCTGCGCACCGACCTGGTGGCGCCGGTGGAGCTGACCCACGCGTTGCTGCCGAACCTGATCCGCAACCGGGGCTTCATCATCAACGTCTCCTCGCTGGCCGGCGAGACCCCGCTGCCGCATATGAGCACCTATGCCGCCGCCAAGGCCGGCCTGACCTTCTGGAGCGAGGCGCTGCGCACGGAGCT
>DATLWN010000164.1:0-2297 GCA_035576305.1 Mariprofundaceae bacterium | reverse complement strand
CCCGCCGCATCGGGGAGGTGGAATCCCTGACGCCGGAGATCCTGGCCATGGCCGGCGATGCCGGATCGCACTTCGGCACCGGTGGCATGGCCAGCAAGCTCAAGGCGGCGCGCATGGCCACGCGCGGCGGCATCGCCGCCGCCGTGATCGGTGGCCATCGCCCCGGGGCGCTGGCACGCCTGCTGGCCGGCGAGGATGAGGGCACCCTGTTCCTGTGCGGCACGGACCGGCAGGCACGGCGCAAGCACTGGATCGCCGAGCTGTTGCAGCCGACCGGTATCCTGCGCATCGATGCCGGGGCCGAGCGCGCCCTGGTCAGCCAGGGCAGCAGCCTGCTGCCGATCGGCCTGACCGGCGTCGAAGGCGTGTTCGACAAGGGGGAATGCGTGGATGTCATCGGGCCTTCGGGGCGCGTGGCGCGCGGTCTGGCCAATTACAACGGCGAGGAGATGCGCCGCCTGATCGGTGTGGCCAGCCAGGATATCGAGGGTGTGCTCGGCTATCGCGACTTTTCCTCGGTGATTCATCGGGATAACCTCGTGTTGTGCCGGCAGGACGCGGAAAAAGGAGCGACGGATGAATGAGGCGGGCATGACCATGCAGGGGCTGGGCACCCAGGCCCGGGATGCGGCCAGGCGGATGCGCACGGTGCCGAGCGGCGCCAAGAACCGGGCCCTGGAGCTGGCATCCGCGGTACTCAGGCGCGAGATGGCCGAGATCATCGCCGCCAACGACATGGACATGAAGGCGGCGGTCGCATCCGGCCTGGATGCGGCGATGCAGGATCGCCTGAGGCTCACCGCCGACCGCATCGAGGCCATGGCCGAGGGCCTGGAGCAGGTGGCGCGCCTGCCCGATCCCGTCGGGGCCATCGAACACCTGGTCTACCGCCCGTCCGGCATCCAGGTCGGGCGCATGCGGGTGCCGCTCGGCGTCATCGGCATGATCTACGAGTCACGCCCGAACGTCACGGCCGATGCCGCGGCGCTGTGCCTGAAATCCGGCAATGCGGTGATCCTGCGCGGCGGCTCCGAGGCCATCCATTCCAACCGGGCCATCGCCGCCTGCCTGCGCCGGGCACTCGTCGACGCCGCCCTGCCGCAGGATGCGATCCAGCTGGTGGACAGCACCGACCGCGCCCTGGTCGGTCAGATGCTGCAGGCCAAGGCGTATATCGACGTGATCATTCCGCGCGGCGGTCGCTCCCTGATCGAGCGTGTGGCTGAGGAATCCCGGATCCCGGTGATCAAGCACCTGGACGGCGTCTGCCATGTGTACATCGACGACGCGGCGGATGCCGAGATGGCCATGCGCATCGCCATCAACGCCAAGACGCACCGCTACGGGGTGTGCAACGCCATGGAAACGCTGCTGGTGCATGCCGAGGCGGCGAAGCGGATGCTGCCCGCGATCCTGAAGGCCATGCACGACAAGGGCGTGGAGATCCGCGGCTGCGAGCGCACGCGCGCGCTGGCCGGCGAGGTGCCGGTCAAGGCGGCCGTGGAGGCGGACTGGTTCGCCGAATACCTGGCGCCGATCCTGGCGGTGCGCATCGTCGATTCCCTGGATGCGGCGATGGCCCATATCGCCGAGCACGGCTCGGGACATACGGACGGCATCGTCACCGGCAACTATGCGCATGGGCAGCGCTTCCTGCGCGAGGTCGATTCGGCCTCGGTGATGTGGAACGCCAGCACCCGCTTCGCCGACGGCTTCGAATACGGGCTGGGGGCGGAGATCGGCATCTCCACCGACCGGCTGCATGTGCGCGGGCCCGTCGGCCTTCAGGGGCTGACCACCGAGAAATGGGTCGTGTTCGGGCACGGCGAGATCCGGGAGTAAGGGCTGAAGCGGCGCACGGTCGGCATCTTCGGCGGCAGCTTCGATCCCCCGCATGCCGGGCATGTCGCCCTGGTCGAGGCGGCGTTCGCGCTGCTGGGCCTGTCCGAGATCTGGGTCGTTCCGGCAGGGGTGCCGGTGCATCGCCGCTTGTCAGGGCATGCCGGACCCGAACAGCGGCTGGCCTGGATGCGCCGGCTGTTTTCCGCCGATCCCAGGGTGACGGTGATCGACTGGGAGGCGTGCCAGGCCGGGCCGGTATCGTCGCTGCATACACTGCGCTGGCTGCACCAGCAATATCCGGAGGTATTGCCGCTGTGGCTGATGGGGGCCGACGCCTTCGCGGGGCTGCCGGCCTGGCAGGGCTATCCGGAGCACCGGCGCTACTGCAACGTGGCGGTGTTCGCCCGCGCCGGCGAGGCGATGCCCGAGCCCATCGGCTGGCGCGAATGCGATGC
>DATLWN010000163.1:0-1906 GCA_035576305.1 Mariprofundaceae bacterium | reverse complement strand
GACCGTCCCGGCGTGACCGTCGACCGTCTGGAAAGCGACTGCATGATCGGCCAGCGGCCGGTGATCCTCGTGGACACCGGTGGCATCGGCGAACCGCAGCACGGAGAGATGCAGCCGGACATCGATGCCCAGGTGGAGGCGGCGCTGGCCGTGGCCGATCTGGTGCTGTTCGTGGTGGATGGCCAGACCGGCGCCACGCCGGTGGATCATGACATCGCCGAACGGCTGCGCCGCCAGGGCTTGCCGGTGATGCTGGTGGTCAACAAGGCCGAACAGCCGGGTGCGGCGAGCGATTTCTATGCCCTGGGCCTGGACGAGCCGGCCGCGGTGTCCGCCGCCCACGGCCAGGGGATCGCCGATTTCATCGAGCGCCTGCAGGCCGCGCTGCCGCCCGAGACGGAGCGCCCGGCCGCCGTCCCCGAGGAGGAGCAGGCCGAGCCGCTGGCCCAGATCACGGTGATCGGCCGCCCCAATGTCGGGAAATCGACCCTGATCAACGCCTGGCTGGGCCGCGAGCGCGTCGTGGTCAGCCCGATCGCCGGCACCACCCGCGACGCCATCGATGTCGACATGCCCTACCGCATCGGGGACCAGGAGGGCGCCGTGCGCCTGGTCGATACGGCGGGCCAGCGCAAGCACGGGCGCATCAGCGACATCATCGAGTTCGTGGCCCGCGTCAAGGCGGTGCAGGCATTCCGGCGGGCGCATGCGGCGGTGGTCGTGCTTGACGGGAGCGAGGGCGTGTCCGAGCAGGACATGCGCCTGATGACCCTGGCCCAGCAGGAGGGCTGTGCGCTGCTGGTGGCGGTCAACAAGGCGGATCTGATGTCCGATGAGCAGTGGTCGTATTTCTCCGACCGGCTCAGCTACCGCATGCGGGCCATGCCCGATGTGCCGGTGTTCCGCATCTCGGCCAAGAAGGGGCGCGGCGTGAAGCGTCTGCTCGGTGAGGCCGTGCGCGCCGCCCGCAACAACGGCACCGAGATCAACACGGGCAGCCTGAACCGCTGGCTGGAAGAGGCGCAGCGCAGGCAGACCGCGCCGAGCGAGCGCGGCGCCGTGGTGCGGCTGAAATACGCCTTCCAGATCGACCGCTATCCCCCGACCATCAAGGTGTTCTGCAACCGCCCCGGCAGCATCAAGGCCAGTTACCTGCGCTACCTGGAGCAGAGCTTCCGCAGCCGCTTCCAGCTGCCCGGCATTCCCGTGCGCTTCGCGTTCACGGCCAGCGAGAACCCCTATGCCCCGGCCCGGGAAGCGGGACGGCGGGCCAAACGGAAGGCCTGAGGATGCACCGGTTCGAGGAAACCCGCGTACTGCCCTGCAGCGCCCAGGCGATGTTCGATGTGGTGATGGATATCGATGCCTATCCGCTGTTCCTGCCGTGGGTGGCGGACTCGCGCATCCTGACGCGCGGCGAAGGGGAGCTGACGGCGGAACTGGTGGCCGATCTGGCCGGCATGAAGCATGCATTCCAGACCGTGGACCGTTTCGTGGTCAACAAGATGGTGGAGATCCGCCTGCTGAACGGCCCGTTCAACTTCCTCGAGAGCCTGTGGAGCTTCGAGGCCATCGATGCGCATTCCTGCCGGGCCCACTTCTCGATCGAGTTCGAGTTCCATAACATGATGCTGCGCATGCTTGCCACGCCGATATTTTCCACGGCATGCCGTTCGATGGTGCATGCGTTCGAACGGCGGGCGGTCGAGGTCGGGAGGAGCCGGTGAATATCGTCATTGCCTATGCGCTGCCGCATGAACAGACGCTGGAAGAGCTGGATGTGCCGGATGAGACGACGGTCGAGCAGGCGATCCGCATGAGCCATGTGCTGGAGAAGCATCCGGAGATCGACCTGGCCCAGAACAAGGTCGGCGTGTTCGCCAAGCTGGTCAAGCTCGATCAGGTG
>DATLWN010000162.1:0-2402 GCA_035576305.1 Mariprofundaceae bacterium | reverse complement strand
ATGCTGCTGATCGGCCGGCGTTCGCCCGACGTGATGCTGGCGCGGATCAACTGGCCGCTGCTGCTGATGTTCACCGGGCTGTTCGTGGTCATGGCCGCCGTGCGGGACTCGGGGCTGGCCCAGGCCGCGTTCGACCGGCTGTCGCCGCTGCTGCACGGCTCGGCGGCGCGCTCGGTGTTCGGGTTGGGGCTGTTCACGCTCGTCGGCAGCAACCTGGTGTCCAACGTGCCCTTCGTGATGCTGGCCGCCCAGTGGATCCCGTCCTACGCCAACCCCCACCAGGCCTGGCTGGTGCTGGCCGCGGCCTCGACGCTGGCCGGCAACCTGACGCTGGTCGGCTCGGTGGCGGCGCTGATCGTGGCCGAGCAGGCCGAGAGGGCGGGACTGGTGATCCGTTTCGGGCGCTTCGCCGCCGTCGGCGTGCCGGTCACCTTGGCCACGACGGCCCTGGCGCTGGGCTGGCTCTACCTGGCCGCGTAGCGGCCCCCCTCACTCCAGGCCCGGCGGCACGTTCTCCTCGAGGTAGGTGTAGCCCTTCAGGCCCAGACGGTAGTAGTTCAGGAAGGCCGTGGCCTCGCGCGCCGACAGCAGCCCCCTGGTGCGCGCCTCCTGCACCTGCCGGCGCATGCGGTCCATCAGCACGGTCTCGTGGAACTGCACGTATTCGAGCACCTCGGACACCGATTCGCCCTCCACCACCTGCTCCAGCTCGTAGATGTCGCCGTCCATGCGGATATGGATGGCGTGCGTGTCGCCGAACAGGTTGTGCAGATCGCCCAGGATCTCCTGGTAGGCGCCGGTCAGGAAGATGCCGATCAGGTAGGCCTCGCCGTTGCTCACCGGATGCAGCGGCAGCGTCGGGCTGATGCCGGACTCGATCGGGAAATGCGCCAGCTTGCCGTCGGAATCGCAGGTGATGTCGACGAGGATGCCCTGGCGGGTCGGCTCCTCGCCCAGGCGGTGGATCGGCATCACCGGGAACACCTGCTTGATGGCCCAGGCGTCGGGCAGCGACTGGAACAGCGAGAAGTTGCAGAAGTAGCGGTCGGCCATCTGCGCCTCGATGTCCGGCAGCTCCTGCGCCAGGGTCTCGGAATCCATGATCTTCATCATGTGCGAGGCGATCGTCCAGTAGATGGCGTCGCCCAGCGCCCGCTCGGTCAGCGAGCAGTGGCCGAGGGTGAACAGCTTGTTGATGTCCTCCCTGAGCGCCACGGCGTCGTGCAGCGCCTCGCGCGCATCCATGGTGCCGATGTCGCGCAGCGTCGACCACAGCTGGCGCAGCGGCAGCGGCGCTTCATCGACCGGCTGGTCCGGGGTGATGTCGCGCTTGCGCTGGGAGATGCCCAGCAGATCGATGATCAGCACGGCGTGATGCGCCACCAAGGCCCGGCCGGACTCGGAGATGATGTGCGGATGCGGCAGGCCCTCCTCGTCGCAGATCGTCTTCATCGTCCACACGACGTCGTTGGCGTATTCCTGCAGCGTGTAGTCTACCGATGAGGAGGCGCCGGACACCGAGCCGTCGTAATTGACCCCGAGGCCGCCGCCGACGTCCATGAATTCGATCGGGGCCCCGAGCTTGCAGATCTCGGCATAGAAGCGCGCCACCTCCTGCATCGCCTGCTTGATGTGGCGGATCTGCGGCACCTGGCTGCCGATATGGAAGTGCAGCAGGCGCAGGGATTCGAGCATGCCGGCGCCCTTCAGCGTGTTCACCGCATCCAGCAGGTCCTCGGCGCCGAGCCCGAACTTCGACTTGTCGCCGCCGGAATCCTCCCATTTGCCGCTGCCGGACGAGGCCAGGCGGCAGCGCAGGCCGATCAGCGGCGTCACGTTCAGGCGTTTCGCCGCCTGCAGGATCAGCTGCAGCTCGTTGGGCTTCTCGACGACGATGAACACGCGCTTGCCCATCTTCACGCCCATCAGGGCCAGCTCGATGAACTCGCGATCCTTGTAGCCGTTGCAGATGATCATGCCCTCGACGTCCTCGAGCATGGCCAGCGTGGCGTGCAGCTCGGGCTTGGAGCCCGCCTCCAGGCCCCAGTTGAACTCGGCACCGAACTCGATGATCTCCTCGATCACCTGCCGCTGCTGGTTGACCTTGATCGGATAGACGCCGTAATAGCGCCCCTGGTAGGAAGCCTCCTCGCGGGCGATGGTGAAGCGCTGGTGGATCTGCTCCATGCGTCGCCTGAGCATGTCGGAGAAGCGCAGCAACAGCGGCGGATACAGGTCGCGGTTGGCCAGGTCATCGCACAGCACCTTCAGGTCGATGCTGTGCACCCCGTCCGGAAAGGCCTCGACGTTGCCGGCGGCATTGATGCCGAAGTAGCCGTGCCCCCAGCCATCCACCTGGTACAGGCGGGCGGAATCCCCGATGCTCCATGCCGACATCATGG
>DATLWN010000161.1:0-11513 GCA_035576305.1 Mariprofundaceae bacterium | reverse complement strand
CCATCATGCGTAACGGGGAGGTGATCATCCCGGACGGCAAGACGCTGATCCGGCCGCACGACCGCGTGATCATGGTGGCCCACAGCACTGCCATGCGGGCCGTGGAGAAGCTGTTCGAAGTGCACCTGGAATTCTTTTAGGCCATGCATATCAGAGGCGTGATCGCCACACTGGGCATCCTGGCGATGCTTTTCGGCCTGGGCATGCTGGCCCCGACCGTGGTCGATTTCTATTACGGCACCGGCCAGGCGCTGCATTTCGTGATGGCGAGCCTGATGGTCATCGCGCTCGGGCTGGTCATGAAGCGCCTGGGAGGCCAGGTCGAGTACCAGCTCAGCCATCGGGACGGGTTCCTGATCGTTTCGCTGGCCTGGGTGATGCTGTCGGTGCTGGGCGCCGTGCCCCTGTGGACCACGGGCGTGTGCCATACCTTCTGGGACGGCTTCTTCGAATCCGCCTCGGGCCTGACGACGACGGGGTCCACCGTGCTGAGCGGCCTGGACAGCACGCCGCCGGCGGTGCTGTTCTGGCGCTCCATGGAGCAATGGCTGGGCGGCATGGGCATCATCGTGCTGGCCGTGGCCGTGATGCCCCTGCTCGGCGTCGGCGGCATGCAGCTGTTCCGGGCCGAGGTACCGGGGCCGGTCAAGGACAAGCTGACCGCGCGCGTGGCGGAGACGGCCAAGGCCCTGTGGTACATCTATTTCGGCATCACCGTGGCATGTGCCATCTGCCTGTGGCTGGCCGGCATGAACAAGTTCGATGCCATCAATCATGCGATGTGCACGCTGGCCACCGGAGGCTTCTCGACCCATGACGCCAGCCTCGGCTATTACCACTCCAACCTCATCGATTGGGTCACGATCGTGTTCATGTTCCTGGGCAGCGTGAACTTCAACCTGCACTTCGCGGCGCTCCGGCGGGGCCTGTCGCTCGGGGCCTATCTGCAGGATGAGGAGTTCGTCGCCTATATCAAATGGCTGGCCTTCATCCTGTTTGCCATCGGCATCGTGGCCGTGCCGCACGGTGCCACCGTTACCGATGTGGTGTTCAACACGGTGTCGCTGGTGTCGACGACCGGCTTCGTGTCGGTCGATTACAGCCTGTGGCCGCCGGTGACGGGCATCCTGTTGATCATCGGCATGCTGATCAGCGGCTGTGCCGGGTCGACCAGCGGCGGCGGCATCAAGGTGGTGCGCATGCTGCTGCTGTTCCGCCAGGGCAAGCGCGAGCTGCGTCGGCTGATCCATCCGCATGCGGTGATCCAGATCAAGCTCGGCCTGACCCGCATCCCGGAATCGGTCGTGCAGGCCCTGTGGGGGTTCCTGGCGCTCTATGTCGTCTGCTTCGGTATCCTGGTCACGCTGGTGGCCCTGACCGGCGTGGACATGATCTCGTCGATCTCCGCGGTCGTGACCTGCGTGACCAACAGCGGCCCCGGTTTCGGGGTCGTCGGTCCGGCCTCGAACTTCGGTGGCCTGCCGGCCGCGGCCAAGGGCATCCTGGCCTTCGCCATGATCATCGGCCGCCTGGAGATCTTCAGCTTCTTCGTGCTGCTGATTCCGGAGTTCTGGCGCCGCTAGGGCCGGGCATCGATTCCGGTTCCAGGGCGACGTTGATCAGGCCGCGCACCGGGTCGGTGGACTCGATGCGCACGCGCAGCCGATCCCCCAGGTGATAGGCGTGGCCGCCGCGGCGGGCCACCAGCCTGTGTCCGGTTTCGTCCAGGATGTACTGGGAACCGAGGGCGTCGAGCGACAGCGAGCCCTCGGCCAGGGTCGGCCGCAGTTCGACGAACATGCGCCGCTTGCTCATGCCGGAGATCACAGCCTCGAAATCCGTGCCGACATCCTTCGCATGGTACAGCGCCGCCAGCATGGCCTGCGTATCCCATTCCGACTGCGTCTGCTTGCGCTCCTGCACCGAGGTGATCTCGCCGATGACGACGAGCTGGGATGCCGGCAGCACCGCATCCGGCGGTTCGCTGCGCAGCATGGCCTTCAGCCGGCGGTGCACGGACAGGTCGGCATAGCGGCGGATCGGGCTGGTGAAATGGCAATAGGAGCGGTAGGCCAGCCCGAAATGTCCGAGGTTGTCGGGCGAATA
The DNA here is from genome assembly GCA_035576305.1 of Mariprofundaceae bacterium. Classification (GTDB taxonomy): domain Bacteria; phylum Pseudomonadota; class Zetaproteobacteria; order Mariprofundales; family Mariprofundaceae; genus DATLWN01. The sequence continues at coordinate 9,407 of DATLWN010000161.1, read as the reverse complement.
GCGTGCCTGCTGCATCGAGCGCAGGATCAGCCGGTGCAGCACGTGGGCCACCGGGGTATCCGAGGCCTGTTCCAGGATGTGTTCCACGTCGGCGGGCTTCAGCGGCCGGTTCGGCTTGTTGGGCAGGGCCAGGCCGAAGGGTGCCAGGAAGTCGTTCAACAGCTGGATCGACTCGGGCTTCGGCGGGGCGTGGACGCGGTACAGCAGCGGCACCTGCCGCTGTTCGAAATATTCGGCCATGGCCGTGTTGGCGGCCAGCATCATCTCCTCGATCAGGCGGTGTGAGACAAGGCGCTCCTGCACGTCGAGCGAGCGCACCATGTTGTCGTGCAGCACGGCGCGCACCTCGGGCAGGTCCAGATCCAGCGCCCCGCGCTTCTTGCGCAATCTTTCCAGCATGCCGAACAGGCGTTCGGCCTGGCGGAGCATGGTGCGCACGGACTCGCCGGAAATGGCGCCCGCGTCCCCGTCCTGCAGCCAGGCACCGACCTGGCGGTAGGTCAGGCGGGCGCGTGAACGGATGACGGCCTCATGGACCTGCACGGCCCGGCGGGTGCCGTTGGCGTCGAAGCGCATGCGCACCACCATGGCCAGCCTCGGCACGTCCGGGTTCAGCGAGCAGACGCCGTTGCTCAGACGCTCCGGCAGCATCGGGATGACGCGATCCGGAAAATAGAAGGAGTTGCCGCGCTCGCGCGCCTCGCGATCCAGGGCCGTGTCCGGACGGACGTATTCGGCGACATCGGCAATGGCCACCCAGGCCTCGAAGCCCTCGCCGCGCGGATGCACGCAGACGGCATCGTCGAAGTCCCGGGCATCCTCGCCGTCGATGGTGACGAACCCGAGATGCGTGAAGTCGGCGTGGTGCGGGAAGCGGGCGGGTGCGACCTCGGGATCGATGCCTTGGGCCTCCTGTTGCACATCGGTCGGAAAGTCCCCGGGCAGGCCGTTCTCGGCGATGACCAGGTCGATCAATCTGGCCGGCTCCAGGATGTCGCCGAGTACGCCGACGATGTGCCCGCGCAACGGTACGCTGCCGCGCGTGATGCGCACGCGCACCCAGTCGCCGTCATGCGCACCCGCCGCATCCCTCGCCTTGACCATGATGGTCTGCGGCATGCGTTTGGAACGCGGCTCCACCATGCCGATGCCGCCGCGGATGACCAGGCGCCCGACCAGCGTATCGCCGGCCTCGCGCACGACGCGCACGAGCTCGGCGGCACTGCGCCCGCCCCTTTGGATGACACGCACCTCAACCACGTCGCCGTGCATCAGCCCCGTGGTCTCGCTGGCCGGCAGGAACAGGTCCTTGTCCTGCCCTTCGACGCTGACGAAGCCGTAGCCGTCCGGGTGCAGGCTCAGCGTGCCCACCCAACTGCGGCGGCGGCCGGTGGATCCGAGCTGCCTCCCGTATCGTCTCAGTTCGCCGTCGGCCAGCATGCGTTCGATGGTCTGTTCCAGGGCCTTGCGCTCGCCGGCACGGTGCAGGCGCATGGTCCTGGCCAGCTCATGGATGTCGCCCTTGCCATCCGGCATCTGCCGGATCGCGTCCAGAACCTGCTGGGGACGGATACGCGACGGGGAGGATTGTTGGCGGCCTTTGGGCTGGGCATGGCGGCGGGGGGCTCCGCTTTTCTTTCTTGACACGTAGGTGCTCCATTTTACTATTCCGCCCCTCGCATTGCGCTTCGCCGCATGCGGGAGCGATGCCGAGGTGGCGGAATTGGTAGACGCGCTGGCTTCAGGTGCCAGTGGCCTCACGGCCGTGCTGGTTCGACTCCAGTCCTCGGTACCATGATCTGGGTATCCGCCCGCAGGCCCGGCGTTTCGACGCCGGGCCTTTTTTCGGCCCCGTCGGGGCGCGCAAGCTAACAGAAATTCCTAAGTAAATCGCCTGCCTTGTGGCCGGTCTGTCCATTCCCCATAATTGGCCAATATGGGGACGGTGAGCGAACACCAGGACAGGATCATCGGCCTGCTGCAGCGGCTGGCGATGCTGCACGGCTGGTCGGCGCGCACCACCGAATCCTATTTCCATGATATCCGCCATGCCGACGAGCATTTCCGGACGAGGGAGCATACGGACGTGTTCGCCGCGAACCGGGAGCAGGTGTTGCGGTACTTCGCGGCCCTGCGGCAGCGCGGTTTCCGGGAATCGACCATTCAGCGCCGGCGCAGCGCGCTCGCCACCTGGTACGCCTTTCTGCAGGAGGAAGGGCTGCGTAGCGACCATCCGGCCCGGCAGCTGCCGAAGATGCGCAAGAGCCGGCCGCTGCCGAAGCTGATGAATGAGGCGGACGTCGAGCGCCTGCTGCTGGCACCGGATATCGGTACCGCGGTCGGGCTGCGTGATCGCTGCATGCTGGAACTGCTGTACGCCACCGGCCTGCGCGTCAGCGAACTGGTCACGCTCGCCATGGGCAGCCTGGACATGCAGGGCGGGCTGGTGCGCGTCATCGGCAAGGGTGACAAGGAACGGCTGGTGCCGTTCGGAGAGGAGGCTGCGCGCTGGCTTCGCGCCTGGCTGGAGAAGCGTCCGGCCGTGAAGAGCGCCTACCTGTTTCCGGGCCGGCAGGGGCGTCCCATGACGCGCCAGAACTTCTGGCAGCGCCTTCGCCTGTACGCCCGGAAGTCCGGTATCGTGCCCGTTCCGTCCCCCCATACCCTGCGGCACGCCTTCGCCACGCACCTTTTGAACCACGGCGCCGATCTCAGGGCGGTGCAGATGCTGCTCGGCCATGCCAACATCAGTACCACGGAGATCTATACCCATGTCACGCGGGCCAGGCTGCATGATCTGGTGAACCGCAGCCATCCGCTGGGAGAGGCGGCATGAACACCGGCCACGCCATCAGCGAGAAGCTGAGGGCTGCGCGCAAGGCGGTCTCGCGCCGGGCGTTCTCCGAGGCCAAGACCCTGTTTGCCGAGGTGTTGCAGCAGGAGGACATGCACGCCGATGTCGATATCCGCCTCAGGCATGCCTACTGTGCCGAGCAATCCGGCGATTACACCGATGCCGTGACGTCCTACCGGCACGTGGTGACGACCTATCGCAATGCCGGCGAGAATGCGGCCGCCGAGAAGCTTCTGGCCAAGATCGAGGATCTGGAACAGGCCAAGGTCGAGGCGCTGGAGAGGGAAGAGGCCGAAGCCGTCCCTGAGATCAGGCACATCGGCGTCAACACGCCGCCGATGGAGCGCCAGGCGTTGATCCGGCGCTTATGCCAGCTCGGCATTCCCAAGCATCTGGCGGCCGGAGAGATGCTTTGTCAGGTCGGCGACCCGCCCGCGCACCTGTGGTTGCTTCGCTCCGGCTCCCTGCTCGTCGAGATCGAAGACTATGAGGAGCAGGCAACGATGACGCCGCAGCAGGGCGGCATGGTGCTGGTCGGTGAGGGAGGGTTCTTCACGCAGCAACGGCGTGCGGCGACCGTGATCGCGGAGCAGGATGCGGAGTTGTTCGAGATATCCCGGGACGTGGTGACCGTCGAACAGCACGCCGATCCGTCGTTCGCGGCTGCCATGGACGTGCTGCTGCTGGACTACTGGACCGAGCCGGTTCTGGCCCGCCATGATGTGTTCGAGCGCGTCAACGATGTCGACCGTCATCGGCTGGCCAGTGAATTCGAGAAGATCGAGATCGATGCGGGCCAGACCCTGATCGAGGCCGGCGAGGAGCAGGATACCGCCTACATGCTGCTGTCCGGCTGTGCCTTCCTGATGCATGCCGATCCCAATCAGGGCGATGACAGCCTCGAGGATGGCGCCGGTTCATTCACCACCAGCCTGTTTCCGGCCGACCTGATCAATCTCGGGGGGCTGCTGCACGGCTTCGTCAGCCCGTACAGGGTCGTGGCGGCCACACCCCTGCAGCTGTTGAGGCTGCCCCGGGAGAAATTCGAGCCCTATACCCTGCGCCGGTCCTGGATCGTCGATGCGATCATGAAGATCACCCGCAAGCCCGCGAGCCGGCAGGTCATGAAGCCGGACGAGTCCTACCGATGGTTCATCGATCGGGGCATTCCGGCATCGTAATGTCACGGCAGAATGGGCCGGCTGCCGATAGCAGCGAGGTTTTCCGTGGCGCCAGCGAGGCGGCCGGCGGCGGGGATTTCAAGAAGGCGCGCCAGCTTTACGACACCTTGCGCAAAACGCGTGCATGGAGCCAGGACAAGGAGGTGCAGCTGCGCTATGCCTATGCCTGCGAGCGCACCGGCGATTACAGCGAGGCACTGGAGGCGTACCGGCAGCTGATCCGGCAATACCATCTCGATACCGGCGACGACGAGATGGTCGCGCAGGGCATGGCGTCCCTGCGCAAGTCGATGGCGGCGGAGCACATCGATGTCGCAAGCATGATGCGCTTCGGCCGGGATGCCGACGAGCCGGGCCTGATATCCCGTCTGTTCCATGACGCCCCCGGCAAGGAGCTGGATGCCGGCGACCTGCTGTGCCGTACGGGCGATGTGGCGGGGCAGATGTGGCTGCTGACCGAGGGCAGCATCGATGTGATCGTACCGGGGCAGGGTACCTCCAGGGTGACAGGAACGCCGACGCGTCCCTGCCTTCTCGGCGAGTTGCCCTATTTCACCCATATGCGCCGGGCCGCGGACCTGTGTGCGGCCACCGGCGCGACCGTGCTGGAGCTGCCGTACGAGCGCATGCCGCAGATCGTCCGGGATGAGCCGGATCTCGGCCTGCTGCTCGAGCATCTGTTCCGGCACCGCCTGGTGCTGCAGGTGCTGTCCAAGCACAAGATCTTCAAGCTGCTCAACGACGTGGACCGCCGCCGCATCGCCATGACCTTCGAGAATGCCTGGCTGAAGCCGGGGCAGGTGCTGATGGAAAAGGGCGAGGAGATGCCGCAGGCCTTCATGGTCCAGTCGGGCACCATGCTGTTGCTGTACCGCAATACCGAAGGGAAGGAGGAGCTGATCGGCAGCATGCAGGTGGGGGACATGTTCCACCTCGGTGGCCTGCTGCGTGGATTTCACGCCCCGTACCGGATCGTCGCCGGCACGCCGGTGCAGCTGCTGCGCCTGCCGCGCGAGCGCTTCGAGCCCTTCATGCTGCAACGGCCATGGCTGATCAAGGCCCTGATCAAGCGCAGCCGCATGGCAGGCGAACGCCAGATCATGCATCCGGAGGCCAGGGATCTGTGGGCCGCGGATCGCTATGTCGATCTGGACAATCCATTGGGTTGATCATTCGCCAGACTCGGCTACCTTCGGGGGGGCACAAGGAGGCGCGACATGACCGATGAGGATGCATCCACGCCGAAACTGATCCCCGGCCTGGCCGGGGTGCCCATCGCCGAGTCCTCCATCTCCTACATCGACGGGCAGCGCGGGCATCTCGAGTACCGCGGCATCGATATCGAGACCCTGGCGGAGCGCTCGACATTCGAGGAGTGCGCCTATCTGCTGATCTACGGGCAGCTGCCGACACGCAGCCAGCTGGCCGAATTCGACAACGGCCTGAGGCATCACCGCCGCATCAAGTATCGCATCCGCGACATGATCAAATGCTTTCCGGAGTCCGCACATCCGATGGACGTGCTGCAGGCCTGTGTGGCGGCGATGGGCATGTTCTATCCGATTCCCCGCGGCCTGGATTCCAACGTCTTCGATGAGGAGGTGGTGCGCTGGGCCAGCCTGCGCCTGATCGCCAAGATGCCGACCCTGGTGGCCGCGTATGCGCGCATGCGCCACGGGGATGACCCGATCGCGCCGCGCGATGACCTGTCGCATGCCGCCAATTTCCTGTACATGCTGACGGGCGAGGAACCTGACGAGCTCAGCGAACGCGTGATGGACGTGGCGCTGATCGTGCACGCCGACCACACGATGAATGCCAGCACCTTCGCCATGCGCGTCACCGCCTCCACCCTGGCCGATCCCTATACATCGATCAGCGCCGCCATCGGCGCCCTGTCCGGGCCGCTGCACGGCGGCGCCAACGAGGACGTGCTCAAGATGCTGGATGCGATCGAATCGCCCGATCATGTCGAGCCCACGATCGGGCGCATGATGGCCAACAAGGAAAAGATCCCCGGCCTGGGCCACCGCATCTACAAGACCAAGGATCCGCGTGCCACGCTGCTGCAGCGGCTGTACGGGCAGATGGCCGAACGCTACGGTGCGGACCGCACCTACGAAGTGGCCAGCCGCATCGAGGCGCTGGTGGCGGACAGCCTCGGCGCCAAGGGCATCTGCCCGAATGTGGATTTCTATTCCGGCATCGTCTACCGCAAGCTCGGCTTCGACCCGAGCCTGTTCACGCCGATCTTCGCCATGGCGCGCGTGGCCGGCTGGCTGGCGCACTGGCGCGAACAGCTGCCGCATAACCGCATCTTCCGGCCGGTGCAGATCTATACCGGCGGGCACGGGCTTGCCTACATCCCGATCGACGAGCGGGGCTGAATCCGGAACAGAACCACCCCGGCCAGGGTGGCGCCGAGGGTATCGGCCAGCCAGTCGAACACGTCCGCATCACGCCCTGGCACGAAGGACTGGTGCCATTCGTCGCCGGCCCCGTACAGCGAACAGAATGACACGCTGATCCCGACCAGCAGCCATGGGGCGGGCGACCAGTGGCCGAAGCTCCGCCATGCCAGCCATCCCATCAGGGCGTATGCCGCGGCGTGGACCAGCTTGTCTTCATGGGCGAACAGCATCGGCAGCGGCAGCGTGGAACGGCTGGAGAGCCAGAAGATCAGGCTGCAATAGGCCAGCAGCAGGCAGGCGTCGCGCAGCTTCGGGGGCATCAGGCCAGGCTGCACAGGGAGATGGCCTGCTGCCTGTTATGGACCTTCAGGGTATCCAGGATCAGGCTGATGTGGAATTTGACCGTGCTGACCGACAGGCCGAGCCTGTCGGCGATCTCCTTGTTGCTCAGGCCCATGCAAACCATGCCCAGGATCTCCCATTGGCGCTGGGTCAGGTGGATGCCCTCGGCGCCGCTCAGGATGTCCCGCGGGACATATGTGTTGCCGTTCAGCACGGCGTCGATGCCTGCGAGAAGGCTTTCGGCGGACATGGTTTTCGACACGTAGCCCCTGGCGCCGAATGCCAGCATGGTCTGTATCAGGATCGGATTGTCGACCGCCGAGCAGACCAGCACCTTCGTCTCGGGGAATCCGTGGATGATGTCGCAGGCTCCCACAAGCCCGTTCATGCCCGGCATGAAGATATCCAGGATCAGCAGGGCGGGTCGGCGCCTCGCGCACGCGGCTTCGACCTGCGGATAGCTTTCCGCCTGCGTGATGGTGGCATCGGGGTAGACGCTATCCAGCAGCGAGCATATCAGTTGCCGGTGCATGGTGTGATCGTCGGCGATGAGCAGATTCATGATGTTGGTATAGACCCTGCTCGCCCATCAGGACAGGCAGGGTGTCCCCATATTCATGGGATGCTGTTCCAGAAAGGCATCCACTATCTTCGTTCACCAGGCAGCGCCTGTAAGACGCCCAGGAGGAGATCATGAGCGAATCAATGGTGAATGGCATGGGCTGGATGCCGGATATCCCGGATTTCAGGGACTACCATCCCGACCATGAAAAGATAGCCCCCATGTTGAAAGGGGTCGGTCTTGCCGGCAAGGCCCCGGCCAAGCTGGCGTCGACACAGGACCTGCGAGCGTGGTGTTCTCCGATCGAGAACCAGGGGGGGCTTGGTTCGTGTACCGCGAATGCGGGGGTCGGTTTGGTCGAATACTTCGAACGCAAGGCGTTTGGCAACTACATCGATGCATCGCGTTTGTTCCTCTACAAGGCAACCCGGAACCTGCTGGGGTGGAATGGCGATACCGGCGCCTTCCTGCGTACCACCATGGGCGCCATGGCCCTGTTCGGGGTGCCACCGGAGCGCTACTGGGCCTACACCGATGCATCCCCCGATTTCGATCGGGAACCGTCCGCGTTCTGCTATTCCTTTGCCAGGGAATACCAGGCCATTTCCTATTTCCGCCTGGATCCCCCTGGTACGACGCCGGCCCAGCTGCTCGCCAGGATCAAGCTCTTTCTCGCCGCGAAACTGCCGTCCATGTTCGGATTCACCGTTTACAGCTCCATTCAGCAGGCCTCATCCAACGGGGAGATCCCCTTTCCCGGCGCCGGCGAAGGTGTCCTGGGCGGCCATGCCATCGTGGCGGTCGGATACGATGACAGCAAGGTGGTCAAAAACACGGGTTCTGGAGCTCAAACCAAGGGCGCCCTGCTGATCCGCAATTCGTGGGGGACGGCTTGGGGTGTTGCCGGTTACGGCTGGCTGCCGTATGACTATGTCATGCACGGCCTGGCTCAGGACTGGTGGAGCCTGTGGAAGGCGTCCTATACAAACACCAAGCAATTCGGTTTGTAATAGAAGGCTCCCCGTACCCTCCCCGCGCCTGCAGGGGAGCTCAGCACTCGATCAGCGAGAGGCACAATGCCTCGTGAACGGCCTCCGTGCGTGAATGCACCCCCAGCTTTTTGTAGATGCTTTTGGTGTATGTCTGGAGGGTCGATAGCTTGATGCCCAGATGCTCGGCCACCTCGGCGTAGCTGAAGCCTTTGGCGAATAGCGTGAGGACATCCTTCTCCCTGTCCGTGATGTGCGCCATGCAGATGTTTCTCATGCCCATCCGCTCTTCCAGCCGCCGGGCTTCGGCCAATTTGGAGTTGTATCGCAGGGCCCGGTCGGTCACGACCACGAGTTCGCCGATCTTCAAGGGCTTGACCAGGTAATCGAATGCGTGCTCACGCAGGGCCTCGACGGCACTGATGGTGCTCGGATGCGAGGTGATCAGCACCATGGGGCAGAACAGCTGGCGTTTCCTGATGCATTTCATGATGTCGAAACCCGAGTAGTGCTGCTGCGAGAAGACGAGGTCCAGAAAGATCAGGTCGAAGGCATGGCGCGATACGGCCACCCGCGCGGTATCCAGATTCTCCGCCAATTCGACCGTATGCCCCCGTCCGCTAAGGACCCCTTGCAGAATCTCCCGCATCACCGGGTCATCGTCGATCACCAGGATCCTGCCGCCGGGGCTCCGGCAGGCCTCGTCATCCGTTATATCCGATTCTGTTGCATGCATTCGCATCGATCCCCACTCCGGCGCATCGGTCTTGATGGGAGATATAGCACCGATGGGCGGATGCTTGGCCAAGGAGCGGGGATTTTTGCGTGCGTGGAGCAGGGGTGTGCCGGCCGGCGTCGCCATGCCATGGCCGTGGTACCGAGCCTGGGCTGCATCCCGGAACGATCCGTCTATAGTCTCCAAAGGGACTGACGATACCCGGCTTCATCCTGGAGGGTACAGATGATCCGTCTGCCGCATGTTTTCCGCTCCCGTCCTTGCATTCCCCGCCGGGCCGGTGGCTTGTCGCCGGCCGCTCGGAAGGGGTTTTGTGCCTAAATCGGCGATGC
>DATLWN010000160.1:0-7230 GCA_035576305.1 Mariprofundaceae bacterium | reverse complement strand
GGCCAGGGCCTGGCGCACATCGGCCACGGCGATGCCCTGCGGCGCATAGGCCAGCACGCGCTCGGTCAAGGACAGCGCATCGCGCACGCTGCCGTCGGCGGCGCGCGCGATCTCCACCGCCGCCTCGTCCTCGCAGGCGATGCCCTCCTCACCCAGCACATGCTTCAGGTAATCGGCGATCTCGGCCGTGCCCAGCCGGCGCAGGTCGAAGCGCTGGCAGCGCGAGCGCACGGTCACGGGCAGCTTCTCGACCTCGGTGGTGGCCAGGATGAACAGCACGCGCGCCGGTGGCTCCTCCAGCGTCTTCAGCAGCGCGTTGAAGGCGCTCTTGGACAGCATGTGCGCCTCGTCGATGATGTAGACCTTGTATTTCAGGCTGGTCGGCGGATAGCGCACGCCGTCGAGGATCTCGCGCACGTCGTCGACACCCGTATGGCTGGCCGCATCCATCTCCTGCACATCGAGATTGGAGCCGCGCAGGATGGCCGCGCACGCCTCGCACTCGCCGCAGGGCTCGCCGCCCGCCGGATCGGCGCAGTTCACGGCCATCGCCATCAGGCGCGCGATCGTCGTCTTGCCCACGCCGCGGATGCCGGTCAGCAGGTACGCATGCGCCAGGTTGCCGCCGGACAGGGCGTTCTTCAGCGTGCGCACGACGACGTCCTGGCCCACCAGATCGGCGAAGCGCTTCGGACGCCAGCGGCGGGCCAGCACAAGATAGGACATGCGCCTACTCTACGCCGCGCGGCCCGCGCTTCAACGCAGCAGACGCCGGCTGGCCAGGCGCACCGCCAGCGCGAATCCCACTGCGGCATAGGCGGCGAGCACGGCCAGGTGCAGCCAGGCATGGGCCAGGGGCAGCGTGGTCAACAGCGGGCGCATCAGCGCCACGGCATGGGTCAGCGGCAGCACCTGCGCGATCATCTGGGCCGCATGCGGCAACGCCTCGAGCGGATAGAACACGCCGCAGAACAGGAACATCGGCGTCACCAGCAGCGTGAAATAGTAGATGAAGAAGTCGTAGCCCGGGGCCAGCGCGCACACCACCAGCGCGATGGCGGCGAAGCACAGGCCGGACAGGAACACCACGGGCAGGGCCAGCCAGGCGGTGGCCGGCGTCTGCACGCCGCCGAGCAGCATGGCGACGATCAGGATCGCCGTGCAGCTGATCAGGCTCTTGGTGGCCGCCCACAGGATCTCGCCGGCCACGATGTCCCTGAGGCCCAATGGGGTGGCCATCATGCCCTCCCAGGTATGCTGCTGGTTCATGCGCGTGAAGGCCGAATACAGGCCCTCGAAGGTGGCGGTGTTCATCGCACTCGAGCACAGGATGCCGCTGGCCAGGAAGGCCATGTACGGGATGCCGCCCATTTTACCAATATACAGGCCGAGCCCATAGCCGAGGCCGAGCAGGTACAAAAACGGATCGCCGAAGTTGCCGAGCAGCGAGGCCACGGCGAGCTTGCGCCACACCAGGAAGTTGCGGCGCCAGACGGCGAGGATGCGGGCCGACGCGTTCAATCCCTGAGCTCCCGGCCGGTCAGGCGCAGGAATACGTCCTCGAGGTTGGTCGGCCGGTGCACGAAGACCAGCCCCGGCACCCCGGCGCAGCGCGACACCAGGGGCCTCGCGTCCAGCGCATAGCAGAACCAGGTGTCGCCGACATGCTCGCGCCGGATCTCGAGATCCAGGCACAGGTCCTCGACGCCGGCGTCCGAAAGCCCGCCGCGCAGCTCGACCACCTCCGGTTCCACATGCGCCTGCCTCAGCCGGCCGGGCGAGCCGTGGGCCAGGATGCGCCCGTGTTCGAGCACCATCAGCTCGTCGCACAGCTGCTCGGCCTCCTCCATGTAGTGCGTGGTCAGGATCAGCGTCTTGCCGCGGCGTTTGAGCTCGCGCAGGCGCTGCCAGATCAGGTGCCGGGCCTGGGGGTCGAGCCCGGTGGTCGGTTCGTCGAGCACCACCAGGTCCGGATCGTTGATCAGCGAACGGGCGATCATCAGCCGCCGCTTCATGCCGCCGGACAGGCTGGACACCGGGCTGTCGCCGCGCTGCGACAACTCGGCGAAGGCCAGCAGCTCCTCGGCCCTCGGTGCGGCCTGGCGGGGCGGCATGCCGAAATAGCGGGCATAGACGATCAGGTTCTCGCGCACCGAGAAATCCGGGTCGAGGTTATCCATCTGCGGCACCACGCCGATGCGGGCGCGCGCCTCGCGGTCGCCGGCCGGCCGGCCGAACAGCGTGTAATCGCCGCCGGAGACCGGCGACATGCCGAGCAGCATGCGGATCAGCGTCGTCTTGCCGGCGCCGTTGGGGCCGAGGATGCCGAAGCAGATGCCCGGCCGGATGTCGAAATCCACGCCGCAGACAACCTCGCGATCGTCGAAACGCTTCTGCACCCCGCGGGCGCTGACCACCATCTCGCTCATGCCCGCAGTCTTTCACAAGAGCTGCACAAACGCACCGGCCGTCCTCACATTTTCATTGATTTTGCGTTCAGCCTGGATTCAACTGCCGGCATTACGGTTTCTGCGGCGATACCGTCATGCGATATCCACGACATGATGTTAGTAGGAGTGTGCCATGAAGAAAATGATCCCGATACTCGCGGCTGCCGGGCTGGTGCTGGGTTGGGCCGGCGCGGCACAGGCCGCCGCCCCCGAGGCCAAGTGCAAGGTGTGCCATACCTTCGACAAGGGTGGCGTGAACAAGACCGGTCCGAACCTGTTCGGCGTGTTCGGAAGCAAGGCGGGCAGCAAGGAGGGCTTCAGCTACAGCCCCGTGATGAAGACCCACGCCTGGACCTGGGATGAGGAGCATCTGAGGCAATGGGTGTGCGATGCCAACAAGGCCGCGAAGGCATTCAGCGGCGATGCCAAGGCCCATGTGCGCATGCCTGCCCAGCGCCTGTGCGGCGCCAAGGCGGACGCCATCATCGCCTTCCTGAAAACCCTGAAATAATCGTCGATACGACCAGGGCAAGGGGCGGCGCATGCCGCCCCTTGTTTCCGGGGCTAGGCACCTCCCCCCGGAGCCGTTATGTTGCATGCATGGTCACGGCAGCTGGCGATCGGTTTACGGAAGGGTCGAGCGACCGCTTCGGGACCGGGATTGCCCCGCTGAGCCCCCGCTTCTAGCGATATGCAGGCCATTATCGATAACGCCCCGATCGGCATCGTGACCACCGATGAACAGGGCGTCATCCTGTCCTTCAACGCCGCCGCCGGACGCCTGTTCGGCTACACCGGCGCCGAGGCCATCGGATGCAATATCAGCATGCTGATGGCGCCCCCGCACCGCGCCCAGCATGGCGATTATCTCCGCCACTATATCGAGACCGGGGATTCCCACATCATCGGCAACGAGGGCAGGGAACTGGAAGGGACCAGGAAGGACGGCACCGTCTTTCCGCTGCACATCCTGCTCGGCGAGACCTGGGTGGACGGCAGCCGCCGCTTCTTCGCCTTCATCCAGGACATCACGGAGCGCAGGCAGCAGGAAGACAGGATGCTCAGCCTGGCCACGATCGATCCGCTGACCGGCCTGGCCAATCTCAATGCCCTGCTTCAACACATGCAGCAGCAGATCGAGGCCCGGCATCCCTTCGGGCTGTTCCTGCTGGACATCGCCCGGCTGAAGGCGGTCAACGAAACGCTGGGCCGGGCGGCCGGCAACGAGGTTCTTCATGAGGTCGGCAGGCGCCTGTCGACGCTGGACCGGCACCAGTGCTTCGTGGCCAGGGTCGGCGGCGATGATTTTGCCGTGCTCTGGCCGGGGCTGGAGGCGCCCAAGGCCTATTTCGCCGCCATCACGGAGATCCAGTCCATGTTGACCGGTACGGTCCAGCTGGACCTGTACAGCATCGACATCGAGGCCAACATCGGGGTGGACATCTTTTCCAAGAGCAACGGCAGCAAGCCGGAGGACATCCTGCGCCGGGCGGAGGTGACCCTGGACGCCGCCAAACGCCTGCGCAGCGGCTTCGCCTTCTACGATCCCGATATGGAGCATTACGGCGTCGAACATCTCTCATTGCTGGGGGATATCAACAACGCCATGGAGAACGGGGAGCTGGCCATGTACTACCAGCCGAAGCTCGACATGCGCACGCATGCGGTCGTCGGGGTGGAGGCGCTGGTGCGCTGGCAGCATCCGGAGAAGGGCCTGATCTCCCCCGACCTGTTCATTCCCATGATCGAGGACACCAATCTGATCCATTCGTTCACGGCATGGGGCCTGAACGAGGCCATGCGCCATGCGTCGGAATGGCATGCCCAGGGCCTGGCGCTGACCGTCAGTGTCAATATCGCGGCCCGCAGCCTGATGAATCCGGACATCGTCGGGCGCATCCGGGACAGCCTGGAGCGATGGGATGTCTCACCGGCCCAGATGATGCTCGAAATCACCGAAACCGGGCTGATGACGGACCCTGCAGTGGCGAAACGGACCCTGGGCCAGATCCATGAACTCGGCGTGGGGCTGTCGATCGACGATTTCGGCACGGGCTACTCCTCGTTGTCCTATCTGAAGGACCTGCCCGTGGACGAGCTGAAGATCGACCGGACGTTCATCCACCATATGCTGGACAATCCGAAGGATGCCAATATCGTGCAGGCCACCATTCATCTGGCGCACTCCCTCGGCCTCGTCGTCGTGGCCGAGGGCATCGAGAACCAAACCATGTGGGAGCAGATCGCCGGCTTCGGCTGCGACAAGGCCCAAGGTTATCATATGGCAAGACCCATGCCTTTCCCGGACGTCGGGGTGTGGATCGCCCGCCATCGTGAAGGGGGCACGCGCAATCCCCCCAAGGAAGGACATCATGGCCAAGATACTGATCGTTGACGACAACACCCTGTACCGGGAGCTCGCAGGCACCCTGCTTACGGAAGCGGGACAGGACATCCTGGAGGCCGAGAGCGGGGAAGAGGCCCTGCGCATCGCGCAGGCGGAACATCCCGATCTGATCCTGATGGACCTGAGTATGCCGGAGATGGACGGCGTGACCGCCCTGCGCCGGCTGCGCCAGATCAGTGCGATCCGTGAGGTTCCGATCGTCGCCGTCACCGGCTATCCGGAGAAGTGGGCCCGCGAACTGGTGACCAACGAGGGCTTCCAGGGATACATCGAGAAGCCCTTCAGGCCCGAGACATTCGTCGACGAGGCGCTGGCCTATCTCGCGTCCGCGAAGGACGCCTAGCCCCCGCTGCGCCCGGCGGGCCATCGTCACGCTGGCCGCGCCTTGCGCATCCTGAACCACGGATCCCCGCCCGACGCCCATGGGCCGCAGATGCCGCACCTTGACATATCGGGGATCGGGACTAAAACAGTAACCGGGAGGCGCATGCGCCTCCCGCTTCGTCTGGCTCGGGCCCCCATGGCATCAGCCGGTCGACCGATCGGCACCGACCTATGGGGGGAGTGCGGATCATCCCCAGCCATCCGTTCTCCCCCCGCCCGGCCGTGAGCGAAGGGTGAGGCCCAAGGATCAGTCCACCACCTGCTGGAACCACAGCTCAAGCAGCGCCAGGTGCCACAGCTTGCTGCCGCCGAGCGGCGTCGTGTGGCGCGCAGGATCAGCCAACAGCCGCTCGACATAGGCGCGGTTGTAAAGCCCGCGGCGGATGCAGGCCTCGGAGTTCAGCAGCGCGCGCATGAAATCGAGGAACGGGCCGCGCACGAAGCGCAGCGCCGGCACCGGGAAATACCCCTTCGGGCGGTCGATCACCGCATCCGGCACCAGGCCGCGCGCGATGGCCTTCAGCGGCCACTTGCCGCCGCCCTGCATCTTCAGCGCCGGCGGCATCGCCAGCGCCAGTTCCACCAGCTCATGGTCGAGGAAAGGCACGCGCGCCTCGATGCCCCAGGCCATCATCATGTTGTCGATGCGCTTGACCGGGTCGTCGACCATCAGCATGCCGACATCCAGCCGCCACACCCGGTCCAGGAATTCGTCGGCGCCCGGCTCGGCCAGCCGCGAGGCCACCAGTTCGGAGCTGACATCGCCGACGGCATGGCGTGCCGCCACCGTCTGCAGGTACTCCGCATGCGTGCGGTCGAAGTACAGCGGTGCGAAGCGCTCGAGATCCGTACCGGCCGCGGCCTGCATCCTGGGATACCAGAAATAGCCGCCGAAGGTTTCGTCCGCCCCCTGCCCGCTCTGCACCACCTTCACATGCCGGCGCACCTGCTCGCCCAGCAGATAGAAGCCGATATTGTCCTGGCTGACCATCGGCTCGGCCATCTCGGCCACCGCCTCCGGCAGGCGCGCCAGCGCCTCGCGATTGGAGATGCGGAAGCGGTGGTGCTCGGTGGAGAAGGCGCGCGCCACCATGTCCGAATAGGCGAACTCGTCTCCCGCCTCCTCCGGTGCGTCCTCGAAGCCGATGGCGAAGGTCTTGACCGGCGCCTGCGCCTCGCGGGCGGTCAGCGCCACCAGCAGGCTCGAATCGAGCCCCCCGGACAGCAGCACGCCGACCGGCACATCGGCCACCACCTGCCGGCGGTGCACCGCCTGGTGCAATTCCTCGCGCACGGCTTCGAGCCACTGCTCCTCGCCCATGGCATTGGCCGGGCGCTCGGCCCTGAGATGCCAGTAGCACCACTGCTCGGTTCGCCCGTCGGCATCCACCCACATCGCATGGGCGGGGGCCAGCTTGCGCACGCCGGCCAGGATCGTGTGCGGCGCCGGCACCGAGCCGTGCAGGGTGAACTGGTGATGCAGCGCCACCGCATCGACGGCGGTATCGATGCCGCCGCCGGCGAGCAGTGCCTGCGTGTTCGAGGCGAAGCGGAAGCGCCCGGCGGTGGCCGAGAAGTACAGCGGCTTGATGCCGATGCGGTCGCGCGCCAGGAACAGCCCCTGCCTGGCCGCATCCCACAGGGCGAAGGCGAACATGCCGGAAAGGCGCATCAGGCAGTCCGTGCCCCAGGCATGGTAGGCCTTCAGGATCACCTCGGTATCGCCATCGGAGAAGAAGCGGTAGCCCATGCGCATCAGCTCGGCGCGCAGCTCGCGGTAGTTGTAGATGGTGCCGTTGAAGACCAGTGCCAGATTCAGTTCGGTATCGACCATCGGCTGCGCCGAATGCGCGGACAGGTCGATGATGGCCAGGCGGCGGTGGCCGAGGGCCAGCGGCCCGTCGATGTACCGGCCCTCGGCGTCCGGACCGCGGCGGGCCAACCGCGCCATCATGCGGCCGACGGCATCCGCATCGGGCCGGCCGTGAT
>DATLWN010000159.1:0-6831 GCA_035576305.1 Mariprofundaceae bacterium | reverse complement strand
CGATTTCTATCCCAATCTGGGGCCGATGCGGCTGACGGATTTCAAGGTGCGGGTGTTGTCCACCAAACAGGCCACACGGGCGGCCGTGCGTGTGCTGACCGAATCGACCGACGGGCACCACAAGTGGGGGACGGTCGGGGTGTCGACGGACATCATCGAGGCCGGATACCAGGCCCTGGTGGATGCCATCGAGTACAAGCTGCTGCTCGACCACACCCCGTACCCCGAACCGGCGCCGGTGTCGCAAGGAGGATCCGATGGGGCTAACCGATAAGCATTGCGTTCCTTGCCAGGGGGGCGTTCCACCGATAACCGAGGGCGCCGCCCAGGCGATGATGGAGCAGGTGCCGGGCTGGGAGCTGATCGATGGCGGCACGCGATTGCGCCGGACGTTCGCCAGCAGCAATTTCGCGCGTGCCCAGGCCATGGCGTTGCAGGTGGGAGAACTGGCGGAGACGGAGAATCATCACCCGGATATCTGCTTCGGATGGGGTTATTGCACGGTGGTCTTCTACACCCACAAGATCGGCGGCCTGCACGAAAACGATTTCATCATGGCCGCCAAGGTCAACCACCTGTTCGAAGACTAGAGCCCCAGGCCGTAGAAGCCGTTGGGGTGGTCCGTGGATGGCGTTTCCGGCTGGGCCCCGCCCGTTTCGGTCGGTGCCGTGCCCTGGCGGAACGCCTCCAGGAACGGCGCCTTGGTCTTCACATCGGCGGGCTGGCCCGTGTCCGGGTCGATCGTCACCCATTCAATGCCCGGCGGGGGCGTGAAGTTCTCCACCGGCCGATCCTTGTGGAAGGCCTCCATGGCCTGCAGCCAGATCGGCAGGGCGGCATGCGCCCCCGTCTCGGTGCGTCCCATGCTCGTCGGGTTGTCCCTGCCCGACCAGACGCCGGTGAGAACCTGCGGGGTATAGCCCATGAACCAGGCATCGACCTGCTTGTCCGTCGTACCCGTCTTGCCGGCTGCCGGGCGGCCCAGGGCCCTGGCGCCCCTGCCGGTGCCGTGCTGGATCACGCCCCGCATCAGGTTGGTGATCAGGAAGCTGGTGGTCGGGTCCAGCACCGGGGTGGCCGGCTTCATGGCGTCATTGGCGGCCAGCACCGGGTCGGCGTGGCAGACCTGGCAGCGGCGGCCGGCCACCGAGCGGTACAGGGTGGAGCCGGTGCGGTCCTGGACCTGCTGCACGGCGACCGGCTTCCAGCGCTGACCGGTGGCGAGCACGATATACGAGTCCGTCAGGTCCTCGAGTGAGACCTCGGTCGCGCCCAGCGCCAGCGCCAGCTGGGCCGGAAAATCCCGGTGCATCGGGTAGTTCTTCAGCGCGCGCAGGAACGTGCTGACCCCGATGTTCTGCAGCAGCTTGATGGAGGCGAGGTTCCGCGAGTGCTCCAGGGCGTTGCGCAGGGTCACCGGGCCGGCGAAGCGGTTTCTGTAGTTTTCCGGGCGCCAGAATTCATCCAGTTCCTGATTGTCGAAGACGATGGGGGTGTCCATCAGGATCGACGCCGGCGTGTACCCCTCATCCAGCGCGGTGGCGTAAATGAACGGCTTGAACGCCGATCCGGGCTGGCGTTGGGCCTGCGATACGCGGTCGAAGTCTCCGAAATGATAGTTGTATCCGCCGACGCGGGCGAGCACTGTGCCGCGCTGCAGATCCACGCTGTACAGGGCCGATTCGACCGACGGGGCCTGCGTCAGGCGTACCCCGCCCTTGCCATCGCCCTGGAGCAGGATCTCATCACCGGGGATCCAGGTTTGCGGGCGCTTGGCCTGTTCGGGTTGCTGCGCGGGCTGCTGTGCGCCCTGCTGCGCGGGCGGTTGCGCAGGCGGGGTGTCGGGATAGTCCTCCCACTTCCAGTCCGGCTTGGACAGCGTCCATAGCTTCAGGCCATCATCGACCTTCAGATCCCCGTTGGGGAGCACCGCCTCCACCAGGGCGGGCATGGTCTCGTCCGTACCCAGCGGGCCCTGGGCGGCTTCCCGGTCCGCCTTCCAAGCTGTCAGCAGCGTGGGCCATTCGGCCTGGTCGTGATGGGTCGGGAAACGGTAGGGCTGGCGCTGCTCGAGGTCCAGATCGCCCGTGCGCACGGCCTTCTGGGCCGCCTGCTCGGCCTGTGCATCGTAAGGCACCAGCACGGTCAGGCCCTGCCGGCGCAGGGTGGAAGCACCGAATTGGTCGGACAACTGCTGGTAAACGGCATTCTCGTAGGAATCCGTCAGGGTGTTTTCGTACAGCGGGGCAGCGACCAGCGGCTCCTGCAAGGCCTTTTCCACGTCCTCCTTGCTGGCCATGCCGCTCGTGAGCATCAGGGACAACACGGTATTGCGCCGCTCCAGGGCGAGCTTGGGATGGAGGTTCGGCGCATAGGATGCCGGCGCCTTGGGCAGGCCGGCGAGCATGGCCGCCTCGCCCAGGGTCAGCTGATCCAGTCTTTTACCGAAGTAGCGCCATGCCGCGGACGCCACGCCGTAGGAACCCCGGCCGAGATAGATCTGGTTGAGGTAGAGGTAGAGGATCTCATTTTTTGTGAATTTCTGTTCGATCCGGTAGGCGAGGATGGCTTCCCGAATCTTGCGGGTATAGGTTCTTTCCGGCGAGAGCAGGAAATTTTTCGCCACCTGCTGGGTGATGGTGGATCCGCCCTGGACGGTGTGGCCCGCCCGCAGGTTGGCGATGGCGGCAGCGAGGATGCGCGCGGGATTGATGCCGGGGTGCTGGTAGAACTGCTGATCCTCGGCCGCCAGGAAGGCGTTGCGCACGAAGGGGGGGATCTCTGAGAACGGCGTCAGGATGCGGTGTTCATCGGCATATTCGGCGATCAGCTGGCCCTGGTCGTTGAAGACGCGCGTGGTCAGCGGCGGCTGATAGTCGGCAAGCGAGCCAAGTTGCGGCAGGTTGCGGGAAAAATAGACATAGCCTATTGTGATTGCGATCACGGCGAGAATTGTCATAGAGGCTATGAATTTCAGGATGGTGGAAAGTGTGCGCATGACGGCAACCCTACGTGGGGACGGTTCCGGTCGGCAAGAGGATCGGCAACGGGGATTCTCGCTGATCGAGATGATGGTGGTGATCGGCATCATGGCGATCATCCTGGCGGTCGCCCTTCCCGCCTTCAGTGCCTGGCGCGAGAGTACCGCGCTGCAGAGCGCTTCGGAAACCCTGATGTCGCATATCAAGCAGGCGCGGGTGATGGCGGTCGCCGGAAACCGCTCGGTATCGATCACCTTCACGTCCAGCAGCTATACGCTGGACGCCACCGGCGCCAACCCGCAGCAGTTTCTGCTCAGCGACTATTCCAAGACCCTGACCATGGCCTATACGGCCGCAACCCTGACATTCGCCAGCGGCGGCACCGCCAATACGGAGACGGTGACCGTGCAGAACGCCAACGGCACGTCCAAGGCCATCTCGGTCAATATCGTTGGCCGGGCGTACTACAACTGAGGTGTAATGTGAACGGTCACGGGAAAGAGAACGGGTTTACGCTCATCGAGGCCATGGTGGCCATG
The DNA here is from genome assembly GCA_035576305.1 of Mariprofundaceae bacterium. GTDB lineage: Bacteria > Pseudomonadota > Zetaproteobacteria > Mariprofundales > Mariprofundaceae > DATLWN01. The sequence goes on along the minus strand of DATLWN010000159.1, from coordinate 3,311 downwards.
GTGATCGCTGCCACGATCCTGCTGGCCATGGGCCTGTTCACCGTGGCGGTGATGCGTTCCGACAACACGGCCAAGCAGCGCACGGTGGCCACGCATGTCGCCGAGCAGCAGCTGGAGCAATGGTTCAGCACCAACACCGCGCCGGCGCAGGCCACGACGGTCACCGTCAACGGCACCACCTATCAGCTGCAGAGCTTCGATGCGATTCCGGTCAGCGGCGTATCGAACTCCCCCATGACGGGGGCGGGCACGAATACCAATGCGCGCGCCATCACCGTGTACTGGAAGAACGCCTCCGGGGTGCACCAGGTGACGGTGGCGAACATGCAGAGGATGTGATGGAGGCGATGCGCGAATCATCCCCGGCTGCGGCTTCGTCGCGGGGCTTCACCCTGGTCGAGCTGCTGGTCTCGATGGTTATCGTGATGATCATCCTGGCCGGCCTGTACAGCAACGTGCTGATGCAGTCGCGCGTGCAGGCCAGCCAGGCGTCGACGGTCGATGCCGTCGAGGACCTGCGCATCTCGTCCCAGATCATGGCCGGCCAGTTGCGCCTGGCCACCAATATCTGCTGGGACAGCGGGAACAACCGGCTGGTCTACCAGCCTTTGGGGGCTTCGGTGACCCTGACGGCGGCGACCTGTGGCACCCTCGATCCCTCGTGGGGCGCTTTCCAGTTCAGCAGCGGCACGTCCGCCACCGGCGGCACGGTGTGCTGGGACAGGCCGGTCGTCGGCGGTGGCTGCCAGGAGATGTTGCGCGGCCTCGATACCGCGACGGGCTTTTCGGTCACGCCCACCTCGAACGCCAGCCTGACCGCGATGCGCACCCTGACCCTGGTCAGCCAGTACAAGTCCGTGGACAGGACAAACAGGGATCTGCAGATATCCTTCGATGTGCTGCCAAGGAATAACTAGGAGGCGCCGCATGTGCGATCGCAACCGTGACGAACGCGGCTTTGTGCTGGTCACCACCCTGGTGATCCTGATGATCCTGACCATCATGCTCGTCGGCCTGTATCTCAGGGGCAAGGTCAACCAGGACACCAGCATCTCCGAGCGCGATTCCACGCAGGCCTTTTATCTGGCCGAGGCCGGTCTGAACTACATCACCTGGGCCCTGTACATGGACCCCAACAACCCCGGCAAGGACAACAACGTGGACCTGGACGGCGACGGCGTGGCCGATAACGTTGAGCTGCAGACGACGCCCAACCAGGCGAACAACCCCCCGGCCAGCAACACGCTCGGCTACTTCGATATCAACAACACCATCAATTTCGATCCGGTGAATCCGACGACGGTGAACCTGTCGACGCTGGCCATCCCCAAGCATGTGGCGCTGGACATCACGGTCACGAGTCCCTCGAACAACGTGTCCGTGTCGCCGCAGGCCTTCGGCAGCGGCACGGCGCTGCCGAGCGGCAACGGGGCCGTGGTCTGGCTGGTGCCGGCGGTGCTGGATACCAGCGGCATCGCCCCGCTGAGCGAGAAGGATACCATGAATACCAGCAACGATTACGCCGTCTATGCCTATTCGATCGGTTATGTGAACGGCAAGCCGCTGAGGATGCTGCGCGCCAAGATCGGCTCGGCCTCGAACAGCTTCCCGGCCAACCTCGGTTCCATGACCAACGGTTACCAATAAGGAGGTGCTGCCATGTTCAAGGTAGTACGACATCGTTTGTTCGCCATCTGCGCCGCCGCCCTCGCCGGCGTGCTGGCCCATGCCGGCATCGCCGCGGCATATAGCTCGTCATCGGGGGATGCGACGTACCACACCATCATCGACCATACGCAGGCCGCCAGCGTCAACGTGGTGGTGAGCAACACCCAGTCCACGACCTCGGCGAGGACCTACCCGTATGTCGGCTCCGACGTGGACCCGTGGGCCGCCGTCAACCCGAACCTGTATCCGGCCGGCTACACGCCGCCGACGCCGGACCTGTACGTCGATGTGAAGATCAACGACAGCCAGGTGCTGAGCGGCTCGCTGACGACCGCCACCACCCATACCTGCGACCAGGGCGATCCCACCAAGTGCCCCGGGGCGGTGCCGGTGACCTTCGTGCACCGGCTGGGCACCTATAGCAGCGGCTCGGGCACGGTGACGGCGCTGAACAATGCGAAGCTGCCGCCGACCAACGCCGAGACGCTGAACAACCTGTTCACGATGTCGGGCCAGGCCTTCGACATGGACCGGCTGCGCTTCGCCGCCAACCGCTTGTGGGCCCAGTGGCGCAGCGATGTGCTGAACCACACCGGCTGGGCGCTCACGTTCACCTACCAGCCGACCGGCACCATGTCGTTCGAGAATTTCATCAACAACATCGTCAACCACCACCCGATGTACGGCATCGTGCGCGTGGTGGTGCCGGTGAACATGCAATCGGGGATCGGTGGTACCAGGGTCGGCGATATGTTCATGGATGCGAGCCAGCCCGTCGCCGGCGCCGAGTTCACCTCGACCTATGCCTGGTCGGGCTGGGGCACGAACAGCTCCTCGCCGATCATGGTGGATTACGAGGCCAAGTGGCCGGGGACCAGCGTCCCGTCCACCGCCAACACCAGCAGCAAGCGGGAGCCCTATTCGGGCACCATGACCGTGTACGGCATGCTGCTGATCGATTACGTGGACCGGCGCACCTACGATCCGGATCATTTCTTCGACAGCAGCCAGGACTACATCGATAACTATACGGATGTGGCCACGCACGATGCCGCCTCGCTGACCGGGCGCAAGAACGTCATCCTGCCGCGCTCCTCCGGGCGCAACGTCGTGCTGATGGACTGGGATACCCTGAACATCAACGCGGTCGACGACCTGCAGAGCTTCGTGCAGTACACCGACACCCATAACCCGGGGCCGGACGGGCGCATGGACACCCTGGACATCGCCCGCCGCAAGTACGTGATGGGCAAGAGCACCGCCTACCAGGCCTCGGAGATCTCGGACGCCTACGCCTGGGAGTACTGGATGCGCAAGGCGGTGACCTACCCGGTGGGCAATGCCACGCGTGCGGCGATCCTCAGCGATCTGACCGGCACTACGCCGCAGTACAACATCAGCACCCAGACCTTCAATGCGGGTGCCTCGCGCCGCACCGACTTCAACAATACCGAGTGGGCCGCGATGGCGGAGCAGGACAAGTTCCATGCCTACTTCCCCAACGGCTACGAACGCGGCTGGATGATCGCCTTCGATGCCCTGCGCATGGATCAGCTGGATGCGACGACGACGGCCAAGACCGCGGGCAGCTGGTGGGCGGATCTGACCCAGAACGCCGCCGGCACGGACGGGGTCATGACCAC
>DATLWN010000158.1:0-3776 GCA_035576305.1 Mariprofundaceae bacterium | reverse complement strand
CGCTGCAGCCAGGCCCGGGCCTGCGTATAAAGCGGCCGGCCGGCGAAGTTGTTGGCTCCCGCATAGCGGATGTCGAGCACCAGGCGGGGATCGAAGCCGGCCAGGTCGATCAGTCCGTGGTCTGTCATGGCCTGTCCCGGGGTATCGAATCGGGCAATGGATGGGTCGGAAGGGCGGCTCAGGGGAGATCGAACAGCAGGATCTCCGCATCCGCCGCGTGCTCAAAGTTCAATACATCCTCCTCGGCGATATAGGCGCCATCGCCGGCATGCAGGGCGATGCCGTTCATGTGGACCTTGCCGCGGGCCAGGTGTACGTAGGCCTTGCGTTGCGCTTCCAGCCGCCGCTGCACCGCCGGGGAGAAGATGTTCATGCGGGCGATATGCAGGCGCGCATCCTGATGGATGGAGACACTGCCGTTTTCACCGGAGGGCGAGGCCACGAGGCGAAAATCGCTCTCCAGGTCATCATCGCTGAAGGAAACCTGGGCGTAGCCGGGGGCATGGCCGGCGCGGTCCGGAAGAATCCAGATCTGCAGGAAATGCGTGCGCTCGCTGTCGCTGGGGTTGAACTCGCTGTGGGTGACGCCGGTGCCGGCGCTCATGCGCTGGATCTCGCCCGGCCGGATGATCGAGCCGTTGCCCATCGAATCGCGGTGTTCCAGCGACCCTTCCAGCACCCAGGAGATAATCTCCATGTCGCGGTGCGGGTGGGTGCCGAAGCCCTGCCCGGGTTCCACGGTGTCGTCGTTGATCACGCGCAGCACCGAGTGGCCCATATGCTGCGGGTCGTAATAATCGGCAAACGAGAATGTGTGCCACGAGTGCAGCCAGCCGTGTTCGGCGCGGCCGCGCTCGGAAGCCTTGCGGATGCGGATCATTCAATCCTCCTCAGTCGACGTACGGGCCGTGCTGGCGGATCGGCTCGCCGTGCGGCCTGCCGAAGCACCACATCAGCCGGGTATCTTCCGGGGCCGACAGGCTCAGCGCTGGCGTGTCCTCGACCAGCAGCGCCTGCCCGGCCGCGGCGGTTCTCTCCCCGGCGCTCACCCTGCCTGCGACGACATAGATGAAGCCGCGGAGGCCGTCGGGGATGTCTCGCGTCAGGGTTGAACCGGCAGACATGGCGATCTCGAGGTATTCGACCGGCGTATGCAGCGTCAGCGGCGATCCCTCGCCGACGATGGTGCGGATGCGCACGCCGTTCTCCTCGTGCTCCGGGATCTCGCCGGCCTGCAGCTGCTGGTAGTCGGCGGGCAGCCCCTTCAGGCGTGCCGGCAGGTTGATCCACAACTGGATGCCGGCGGCATGGCCGTCCGGGAACTCCGAATGCACGAGGCCGCGGCCGGCCGTGAATCGCTGGGCGCCCCCGGCGTGCACGGTGCCGCGGTTGCCGAGGTTGTCGGCGTGCTTCATGCCGCCGGCGAACAGGTAGGTGATGGCCTCGAAGCCGCGGTGCGGATGATCCGGGAACCCGCCGGTTTCAATATCGAAATGGTCCCACAGCACGAAGGGATCGTAGTTCAGCATGCCGTGGACGGGCATCAGGCGCCGGACCGTGACGCCGGCGCCCTCCGGCACCGTCAGTGCCTGCTGAATTCTCATCTTGTCCATGCCCGTCTCCTGTGCATGCATCATGGTGCGTCAACGTGCCGCCGCAGTATGGCCTGTTTTTTGACTGGCCGCACTTGCAGAAGGCCCCGGCCTATCCCTCTTGATCCCGGTTGATCAGCACGAGTTTGCCGGTCATGCCGCCCCGCTCGATGCGCCGGTGCGCCTCGGCGGCCTGCTCCAGCGGCAGGGTATCGGCCACGTGGATGCCGAGGCGGCCGGCATCGATATGTCCGGCGCAATCGGCGAGGATCCCGGCCTGGTGCGCGCCCTCGCCGAGGCCGAACAGTTGCGGGGAGAGCATCAGCTCCTGGCTGATATGCAGGTTGCGCAGGCGCGCGGCTTTCCAGTCGGCGTTCTCCGGTACCTGCAGGATCGTCACCAGCTCGCCGTAGAAGCGCACCAGCGGGATGCTCTGCTTGAAGACATCGCCGCCGACGGTATCGAAGGCGATGTCCACCCCCCGGCCGCCGGTCCAGTCCATGACCGCCGCCTGCGTGTCTTCCTGCCGGTAACGGATGACCCTGTCCGCGCCGAGGCTTCGCACGAAATCGGCCTTGGCCTCGGTGCTGACCGTCGTGGCCACCTCGGCCCCCGCGATCCTGGCAAGCTGGATGGCGACATGCCCCACGCCGCCAGCGCCGGCATGGATCAGGACCTTCTGCCCTTTGCCGAGGCGGGCCCGGTCGAACAGGGCCTCCCAGGCGGTGATCAGCACCAGGGGCGCGGCGGCGGCCTGCACAAAGTCCAGCGAGTCCGGTTTGGGGGCGATGTAGGCGGCATCGACGATCGCGTACTCGGCATAATTGCCCGTGCGCCGGCGCCCGAGCCCGCCGTAGCAGTAGTAGACCGCATCGCCGATACCGATGTGCCGGACGTCCCGGCCGACCGCCTCGACGACACCGGCGCCGTCGCAGCCGAGGATGCAGGGCAGGCCTTCGTCGATCATCGGGCCACGGGCGCGGATCTTGGTATCGACGGGATTGATGCCGGCAGCCTCGACGCGCACCAGGACCTCGGTGGGGGATTCGATCTCGGGTTGCGGCATCCGGCCTGCTTCGAGCACGTCCGGCGGCCCCGGTTTCCTCATCATGACGACGCGCATGCGGCCTCCTTGGCGGGATTGCGGTTGGCCCGGGCCGGCACAACGGGCAGGATGCCGGGCGGACCCACGCGTTCCCGTGGTGGGTGGATCATAAACCATGCACCGTTTTGATGTGAGAGACACATCCCTTGCCGAACCGCCCCTGCATGGCGCGGCGGGGATGGCCCGGAGTCTTACATTTGGCCGGCGCAGGGCGTATCATTGGATAGAAAGGCCGCACCCGGCGGCCAAGAGGCGAGCAAACCGCATGGTCCCTTCCCGGATTGAGCTTTACGACACGACGCTGCGCGACGGCGGGCAGACGGCCGGCATCCATTTCTCCGCGGAGGACAAGCGCCGCATCGCGCACCGCCTGGCGGAGTTCGGCATGGACTGGATCGAGGGCGGCTGGCCCGGCACCAGTCCCAAGGACGATGTGTTTTTCGATCTGATGCGGGACCGGCAATGGGAAAAGAGCCGGCTGGTGGCGTTCGGTTCCACGGCGCGCCCCGGCCGGCCGGTCGAGGAGGACGCCTCCCTGCAGCACCTCGTGGATTGCGGCGCCGATGCCGTCTGCATCTTCGGAAAAACCTGGGGCCTGCATGTGACCAAGGCGCTCGGCATCGACCTGGAACGCAACCTCGAACTGGTCCGCGATTCCGTGCGCTACATGAAGCTGCATTTCCCCGTGGTGTTCTTCGACGCCGAGCATTTCTTCGACGGCTACAACGACGACAGCGACTACGCCATCGCCGTGCTGGATGCCGCCCGGGAAGGCGGTGCGGATACGCTGGTGCTGTGCGATACGAACGGCGGCAATATCCCGTACCGGGTGGCGGAGCTGGTCAGTGCCATGATCAAGCGCTTCCCGGATACCACGATCGGCATCCACACGCACAACGATTGCGAGCTCGCGGTGGCCAACGCGCTGGCGGCGGCACGGGTCGGGGCGCGCCACGTGCAGGGAACCGTGAACGGCATCGGCGAGCGCTGCGGCAACGCCAACCTGGTCTCGATCATCCCCGCCCTACAGCTGAAGATGGGGCACGAGTGCGTGAGCGCCGCCCAGCTCGCGCAGCTAC
>DATLWN010000157.1:0-3030 GCA_035576305.1 Mariprofundaceae bacterium | reverse complement strand
GCTCCAGCTGCTGCGCCCGCCGCTTCCAACGTACCCGCAGGCCATCAGGTCAAGGCGCCGATGGTCGGCACCTTCTACCGTGCCGCCTCGCCCGATGCCGAGGCTTTCGCCAGCGAGGGCAAGAAGGTCAAGAAGGGCGAGACCCTGTGCATCATCGAGGCGATGAAGCTGATGAACGAGATCGAGGCCGAGTACGACGGCGTCGTGGAGGAGATCCTGGTCGAGAACGCCACGCCGGTCGAATACGGCCAGCCGCTGTTCGTCATCCGTCCGCTGTAAGCCGAGGACCCCATGATCCACAAAGTCCTGATCGCCAACCGCGGCGAGATCGCCGTCCGCATCATCCGCGCCTGCAAGGAGCTCGGCATCGAGACCGTGGCCGTCTATTCCGAGGCCGACCGCGACGCCATGCACACCAGGCTCGCCGATCACGCCATCTGCATCGGCCCGGCCCAGAGTGACCAGTCCTACCGCAGCATCCCGGCCCTGATGTCGGCGGCCGAGGTCGGCGACGTCGACGCCATCCATCCGGGCTACGGCTTTCTGGCCGAGAACCCGGATTTCGCCGAGATCGTCATCGAGTCCGGCTACACCTGGATCGGGCCGTCGCCGGAATCGATGCGCATCATGGGCGACAAGGTGGCCGCCAAGAACAAGATGCGCTCGGCCGGCGTGCCGCTGGTGCCCGGCTCCGACGGCGCCATCAAGGACATCGAGGAGGCCAAGCGCATCGCCCGCGCCGCCGGCTTCCCGGTCATCGTCAAGGCGGCGGCCGGCGGCGGCGGCCGCGGCATGAAGGTCGTGCATTCCGAACCGGCGCTGTCCGGCGCCGTGATGATGGCCCAGAGCGAGGCGGCCACGGCCTTCGGCGACGACACCGTCTACATCGAGAAGTTCCTCGAGGAGCCGCGCCACATCGAGGTGCAGGTGCTGGGCGACAAGCACGGCAACGTCGTGCACCTGTTCGAGCGCGAATGCTCGATGCAGCGCAAGCACCAGAAGGTGCTGGAGGAGGCGCCGAGCCCCTTCCTGGATCCCGAGACGCGCGAGAGGATCTGCATGGCCGGCGTGGCCGCGGCCAAGGCCGTCGATTACGTCGGTGCCGGCACCATCGAGTTCCTGATGAACCCGGACAAGAGCTTCTACTTCATCGAGATGAACACGCGCATCCAGGTCGAGCACCCGGTCACCGAGATGATCACCGGCATCGACCTGATCGAGTGGCAGATCCGCGTGGCCCAGGGCGAGCCGCTGGAGTTCACGCAGCAGGACCTGAAGATGAAGGGCCATGCCATCGAGTGCCGCATCAATGCCGAGCATCCGTTCAAGTTCACGCCGAGCCCGGGCAAGGTCGAGCTGTTCCATGCCCCGGGCGGGCGCAACGTGCGCGTCGATTCGGCCGTGTACACCGGCTACAGCATCCCGCCCTATTACGACTCGATGATCGCCAAGGTCATCACGCATGCGCGCACCCGCGAGCGCTGCATCCGCACCATGCAGCGCGCCATCGACGAGCTGGCGGTGATGGGCGTGACGACGAACCGGGAGCTGCACCAGCGTCTCTTGGCCAACCCCGGCTTCCAGTCCGGCAACTTCAACATCCATTTCCTGGAGCGCTGGCTCAAGCAGATGCAGCTGTAGCGCCTCATTGAGCCGGGGCCAGGCCTCCGGGCCGACGGCCCCGGAAAGGACCGGGGCGCTGCTGCAGGTGCCGCACGTATTCGACCAGTTCGTAATAGCGCACGGGCTTGCACATCACATCGACCCCCAGCCGGGCGCCCGTATCGACATGGGCACCCTGGTCGTATCCGGTGAACATCAGCACCGGCCCGGCATAGCCGTTGGCACGGGCCGTGCGCACCAGCTCCAGGCCGTCCATGTCGGGCATCTTGAAATCGGTCACCAGCAGGTCGATGGCGTGATGCTTATCGCGGAACCGCTCCGCCGCCTTCAAAGGATGCGTGTACATGTCGACGTCGTGTCCCATGCATTCGAAGAAGCGCCCATGCACCTGCAACACCATCGCTTCGTCATCGACCAGCATGACGGTCCAGCGCTGCATCATGTCCGACCCCCTGGCCCGGAATCGGGCACGGCGTCATCAAACCACCGCACATGGCCGAAAAGAAACCGGAACGCCAACCTGCCGGGCTCTTTCCCACACCCATCGTCGTGCCCCGATCAACCATAACCAGCCCATACGTAACATTCTTTACGTGTTGCCACGTATGCTTTCACGGGCGCATTCAGTTTGGTTTAAGACCATGCTTTTAGTGTGCATTCAAAATTCCGGAGGATCCGATGCAGAATGGAGCAACAATCAAGGTCTGGGATCTCGGCGTGCGCCTGTTCCACTGGAGCCTGGTGGCGCTCTTCGTGATCGCCTATCTGAGCGGCGATGACGACGAAGGGGCGACCGCGACGCTGCACGCCTGGGCCGGCTATGTGATCATCGGCCTGCTGGCCTTCCGCATCCTGTGGGGGGTGGTGGGCAGCCGCTATGCCCGCTTCTCCGATTTCGTCTATTCGCCGGCCAGCATCATCGCCTACCTGAAGGGTCTGCTCGCCGGCCATCCGAAGCGCTACCTCGGCCACAACCCGGCCGGCGGCCTGATGGTCATCGCCATGATCCTGACCCTGAGCGCGGTCAGCTGGACGGGGCTGAAGGCCTACCAGGCCGAGGGCAAGGGGCCGCTGGTGGCCGCGGACAACCCCGTGATCTCCCTGGCCATCCCGACGGCCATCGCCGATGACGACGACGAGGGTGGCGCCAGCGGCGAGGTCGGCGAGCGCAAGGGCGACGAGTTCTGGGAGGAGGCGCACGAGGCCAGCGTCAACGTCATGCTGCTGTTGATCGTGCTGCATCTGGCCGGTGTCGCCGCCTCCAGCCTGATGCACCGCGAGAACCTGGTGCGCGCCATGGTCACCGGCCGCAAACCGCGGCTGAAGGAATAAGCCCTCTGTTCCGGAAATGACCGGCGTTATCTAGCGGCGGCCCCTCGGGCCGCCGCGCCCTTTTGCGGCCCGCTG
>DATLWN010000156.1:0-2174 GCA_035576305.1 Mariprofundaceae bacterium | reverse complement strand
ATTTGGCCAGCCGGTAGCGGAACAGGCGCAGGCTTGGCTCCCCCGCCAGGGAAACCGCGACGTTCTGACGGACCAGGCCGTGCTGGAACGTCGGCACGAAGCTACTCTTCCAGGACACCGTGAGATCGCCAACCCGCACCTTCCCATCCGTTTCCCGATACGCGCCGGCACTGCCCTGGGCGAGCCGGCTGCGATCGAGCACATCGATGGCCGTATCTAGCATCAGCGCCTGCGCCGACAGGGTCCGCTGCACGTCGGCCGAGGCACCGAGCCTGCCCATCATCACCATCAGGGCCGTGGCCGCGATCGCCAGCGCCACCAGCACCTCGAGCAGGGTGAATCCCTGCTGCCGCATGGCATCCCCCCTGCTCATCGGCTTGCCTTGGCCATGCGGATGCCGCCGGGACCCGGCCGCAGGCGCAGCACCCGCGAATCCTCCGGCTTTTGGGAACCCGCTACATCCCGGACCAGTTCGATATCGGCCATCGTCAGCGAGCCATCCGGCCAGAACAGCACCTGCCCGAGCGCAGGCTCTCCGCCGTCCGCATTCGTCGTGGACGCCGCCGTATCCGACGGCGACATCACCGCGGCAGGGTAGGCGGCCTGTCCCTGCCTGACCCCGGCGATCCCGACCCCAGAGGGCAGGGCATGTGGCTTCAGGGGACCTTGGAGCACGGCATCCCACTTGCCCGCCGCATCCCATTTTTCGAAACGGTAGGCATGCGCGGTCGCGCTCCAGCGCACGGGTACCCCGTAAACCTGCGCATCCTCCGCCGCCAGGCTCAGCGCCACCTGCAGCCTGCGGCTTTCGTCGTCCAGCGAGGGCCCGGAACCGGAAATGAAATCGGGAACCACCAGAGCCACGGAGATGGCCATGATGGCCAGCACGAGCATGATCTCCAGCAGCGTGAAGCCGTACGACGCGGACCGCGCACCGCAAACGGGCAAATCGCCTTGCATGGACGCCGCCCCCGGCATGCCACTATTGCCAGTTGCCAATATCGGCATCGTCGCCGCTGCCCCCGACCTTGCCGTCCGCCCCGTAGGAGAGCAGGTCGAAGTCGCCGTGCACGCCTGGGCACAGGTAGACGAAATCGTTGCCCCAGGCATCCTTGGGCACCCTGTCCAGATAGCGCTTGCCGTCCCTGGACGGATGCACCAGCGCGTTCAGCCCCTCTGCCGATGTGGGATAACGGTTCTGCTGCAACCGGTACAGCTTCAGCGCCTGGGATATGCTTTCCATCTGCGCGCGCGTCGCCTTGACCTTGGCCTCGGCGGCCTGTTCCATGAAGCGCGGCGCGATCAATGCCGCCAGGATGCCGATGATGGTCACCACGACCATGATCTCCAGCAGCGTGAAGCCGCTCTCTTTGTTCCTCGTCATCGCTCCTCCCGGTTATCCCAGCGCGTATTCCTTTTCAGCGGGTCGTACAGGCGCCTCTCACCCCGCCAGACGATCCACGGCCCCCGGCGCAGATCGTCCGATTCGTGGATCAGGCGGTCGAGCATCAGCCACGAGCCCAGCACCAGGCCGTAGCGCCCCATGGCCTGCCTGGCATACAGCGAACACACCGGATAGGACGGGCAGCTGCGCCCGTCCAGTCCGCCCCATAGCCGTTGGTAGGTCAGGATCTCGAAGGTCTGCGGCGGGCATGCCGGAAAGCCAAGGCAACGCCACAGCCCTGCAGCGGCGAGGCTGGCAACGAGCAGCAGCCCGTACAGTCGAAGGCCGACTACCATGGCCTTCCCGGCAGTGCGGAGGCCTGCCACAGCCCCTGCCACCAAGTCAGGTACGCCTCGAAGTCGCCGCGCTCGGCCAGCGACCAAGCCGAGAAGACCGTACCCGACCATAGCCAGACGGTGACGAGCGCAAAAAACACCGTGACCGGACCCATGCCGCGGCGGTATGCCCACAGCGTCAGCAGCAGCATCGGCCATACCATCACCGCCGCCACCCAGGCATCGTGGGGCCGGCCCAGCCACAGATGCCCGCTCCCCGGCAATAGCGCTGCCAATACCGCCGGCATCCATGCCGACCGCGGAGCAGGCACGGGCTCGTGCTGCAGGTAGGCCCGGATCATCTGCGCATAGGCATCATGGCCGGCGATCGCCGGGGCCAGTGCATGACGCTCGCGCATTGCGATCAGCGCCTCGGCAGCCGCCATCCTGTCGTG
>DATLWN010000155.1:0-4955 GCA_035576305.1 Mariprofundaceae bacterium | reverse complement strand
CGGTTGACTTCGAACCGTTTCGGGCGCGGGGTGGAGCAGTGGTAGCTCGTCGGGCTCATAACCCGAAGGTCGTCGGTTCAAATCCGGCCCCCGCAACCAAACACCGGCAAGGGCCCGCATCCGTGGGCCCTTTCGCTTTTTAAGACCCCCGCATCGCCGGGCTTGGAATGGATGCGGCCGTTGCCTAGATTTCCACGCCATGCTGACGTTCACGTTTGTGATGCTGTCGATCCCGATCGGCGTCTTCTGCGCCTGGTTCGCCTACCGGGCGTTCAGGATCGGCAGGCGCTCGACCGCCATCACCTTCTCCGGCCTGGCGCTCGTCTGCTTCGCCACGGCCGGTCTGGTCGGCGGCTGGATCGCGCTGGTGCTCCACCATTCGTAGGTGCATGCACCGTCTTGACACACCCGAAAAACGGATGCCATTCGTGTCATCACAATGTCATATCCCCACCCCACCATGGCCGCGCTATCTTATGAAGGTGGGAAGGCGAGGCTGCGGCAGAAGGGTTTGATCTTCGACCGCCGCCTGAACTTCCGCGGGATGCAGCATGTCTGATACCTCCTCCATAAGGACGTCTATACAAAGGAGATATTCGATGAAGAAGATGTTGCTCAGCCTCACCGCAACGGCATTCATGCTGACCGCTGGCCTTGCCCAGGCGAAGGATGTGTCGATCACCGGTGCAGGCTCGACGTTCGTGACCCCCATTCTTACCAAGTGGGCCTATACCTACAACAAGAAGACCGGCGTCAAGCTGAACTACCAGTCCATCGGTTCCGGTGGCGGTATCAAGCAGATTGAGGCCAAGACCGTGGACTTCGGCGCTTCCGACGCCCCGCTGACGGCGAAGCAGCTGGAAGATCAGGGCCTGTCACAGTTCCCCGACATCGTCGGCGGTGTGGTGCCGGTCGTGAACATCAAGGGCATCAAGGCCGGCCAGCTGAAGCTGGACGGTGAGACCCTGGCCGACATCTACCTCGGCAAGATCACCAAGTGGAACGATCCGGCCATCGCCAAGCTGAACCCGGGCCTGAACCTGCCGGATTCCGACATCGGCACCGTGCATCGTGCCGACGGTTCGGGCACCACCTGGATCTTCACCAACTACCTGACCAAGGTCAGCGCTGACTGGGCCTCCAAGATCGGCAACGACAAGGCCGTTGACTGGCCGGGCTCCAACAGCATGGGCGGCAAGGGCAACGAGGGTGTGGCCGCGTTCGTGAACAAGGTTCCGAACTCCATCGGCTATGTCGAGTATGCCTATGCCCTGCAGAACCACATGGCCTACGTGCTGATGAAGAACAAGGATGGCAACTACGTGGCCCCGACCGCCAAGAACTTCCAGGCCGCCGCTGCCGGCGCCGACTGGAAGCACGCTCCTGGCTTCTACATGGTGCTGACCAACCAGCCGGGTGCCAACTCCTGGCCGATCACCGGCGCCAGCTTCATCCTGGTGCACAAGAAGGCCGACAACGCCAAGCAGACCAAGGAAGTGCTGAAGTTCCTGATCTGGGGCTTCCGCCATGGCGGCAAGGCCGCGATGAAGCTCGACTACGTGCCGCTGCCGCAGAGCGTGGTGGACCTGATCGAGGCCTCCTGGCGCGCCGATATCACTGACGCCAGCGGTAACCGCCTCTGGAAGTAAGCATCAGCGCAAGCTGACGATGCGGGGCCGGGATTTCCCGGCCCCGTTTTTCAGGGGCCCCGCCTGACGCGGTGATCCTGAAAAGCGAAGCGATCGGTCAAGCATACCGCACAAGCGCAACCCGCTACCGACCACCCCCGTCGGCGAGGAAGTGAATTGAAACCACTGCAGACAGAAAAAATGGAAGCTTGGACGCAACAGAGCGACATGGTTAGACTTGCAGAGGGACAAGCGCCGGTTGCCAGCCGTGCAGAAGAGGGAAGGTCACTGATCACGGACATGCGTTCATCATCGAACAAAAGCTTTCCGACCTGGATGGATGGCGCATTCAAGGGTCTGACCCAAAGCTTTGCTATCGGCATCCTTGTGCTGCTGGCGGCCATCTTCGTCGTGCTGTGGCTGCAGTCGCAACCGTCGATCCACAAGTTCGGCTTCGGCTTCCTGACCAGCACCGCCTGGAACCCGCCCCGGGAGAATTTCGGCGCCCTGTCGGCCATCGTCGGCACCCTGATGTCCACCGCGGTGGCCCTGGTGATCGCCATCCCCTTGAGCATCGGCATCGCCCTGTTCCTGGTCGAGATCGCGCCGGACTTCCTGCGCACGCCGCTGGCCGTGGCCATCGAGCTGCTGGCCGCCATCCCCAGCATCGTCTACGGCATGTGGGGCATGTTCGTGCTGCCGCCGCTGATGGCCGATTACGTGCAGCCTTGGCTGAAAAGCATCCTGGGCTTCCTGCCGCTGTTCAAGGGCCCGCCGCTGGGCATCGGCATCCTGACCGCCGGCATCGTGCTGGCCCTGATGGTCATCCCGTTCATCGCCTCGGTGACGCGTGAGGTGTTCCGCATGGTGCCGCAAACCCTGAAGGAGGCGGCCTACGGCGTCGGCTGCACCACCTGGGAGGTGGTGCGCAACATCATGATCCCGTACGGGCGCAAGGGCATCGCCGGCGCCATCTTCCTCGGCCTCGGGCGGGCGCTGGGCGAGACCATGGCCGTGACCTTCGTCATCGGCAACGCCCACCACCTGTCGCTGTCGCTGTTCGCGCTGGGCAATTCGATCGCCTCCACCCTGGCCAACGAGTTCACCGAGGCCGACAGCGACATCTACATGTCGTCCCTGATCGAGCTTGGCCTGGTGCTGTTCCTGATCACCTTCATCATCCTCGGCCTGGCCCAGTGGTGGCTGCAGCGCGGGCAGCCGGGGGGCAAGCGCTCATGACCCTGATGCAGCGGCGCGTGGTGATGAACAGGGCGGTCATGGTCATGTCCGGCATGGCCGCCGCCATCGGCCTGTTCTTCCTGATCTGGATCCTCGGCTATGTGACCATCAAGGGCATCGGGGCCATCAACTGGGACTTCTTCACCCAGCTGCCCTCCCCGCCCGGCACCGACGAGGGCGGCCTGTCCAGCGCCATCGTCGGCACCCTGATCATGACCGCCCTGGCGGCACTGATGGCGGTACCGATCGGCATCATCGCCGGCACCTATCTGGCCGAGTTCGGCCGGGATACGCATCTCGGCCATACGGTGCGCTTCCTGTCGGACATCCTGGTGTCCGCCCCGTCCATCGTCATCGGCGTGTTCGTCTACCTGGTCATGGTCAAGCCGATGGGCAATTTCTCGGGCCTCGCCGGCGCCGTGTCGCTGGCCATCATCATGCTGCCGGTCGTCACCCGCACCACGGAGGAGATGCTGCGCCTGGTTCCCAACGAGATGCGCGAGGCGGCCCTGGCGCTCGGCGCCCCGTACTGGCACACGATGGTGCGCGTGATCTTCCGCGCCGCCACGACGGGCCTGCTGACCGGCGTCCTGCTCGCCGTGGCGCGCGTGTCCGGCGAAACGGCGCCGCTGCTGTTCACGGCCCTGAACAGCCCGTACTGGAGCGACAGCCTGAACGAACCGATGTCCAACCTGACGGTGACGCTGTTCAACTACGCCATGTCGCCCTACGACGACTGGCATGCCAAGGCATGGGGCGCGGCCTTCCTGATCACCGCCTCGGTGCTGGTCGTCACCATCCTGACCCGATTCATCCTGCGCGATAGGAGCAAGCGTTGAGCCCCGAAGCCTCATCCACGAAGAAGCCCAAGGTTTCCGTACGTAACCTGAATTTCTATTACGGCAACCGGCAGGTGCTGTTCGACAACAACCTGGACATCGCCGACGGCAAGGTCACCGCCTTCATCGGCCCGTCGGGCTGCGGCAAATCCACGCACATCCGCACCTACAACCGCATGTTCGACCTGTACAAGGGGCATCGCGCCGAGGGCGAGATCATCGTCGACGACACCAACATCCTCGACCCGAAGATCCCGGCCCTGCAGCTTCGGCACAAGATCGGCATGATCTTCCAGAAGCCGACGCCCTTCCCGATGTCGATCTTCGACAACATCGCCTACGGCCTGCGCCTGCACAGCAAGATGAGCAGGAGCGAACTGGAGGGTCGGGTGGAAGAGGCGCTGCGCGCCGCCGCCCTGCTCGACGAGGTCAAGGACATCATGCACCAGCAGGGCACGGCCCTTTCCGGCGGCCAGCAGCAGCGCCTGTGCATCGCCCGCGCCATCGCCGTGGAACCGAAGATCATCCTGATGGACGAGCCCTGCTCGGCGCTGGACCCGATCTCCACGGCCAAGATCGAGGAGCTGATCGACCAGCTCAAGGGGGAGTTCACGATCGTCATCGTCACCCACAACATGCAGCAGGCGGCCCGCGTCTCCGACTACACGGCCTTCTTCTACATGGGCAAGCTGATCGAGTTCGACGACACGGAGACGATCTTCACCTCCCCCAAGAACAGCCAGACCGAAGACTACATCACCGGCCGCTTCGGCTGATCCGGGGGTACACACCATGGCCCTTCACACCACCACCCGCTACGACGAGGAGCTGAACGACCTGAGAAGCCACGTGCTGTCGATGGGCGAACGCGTGCAGGCCTCCATCGGCAACGCCACCAAGGTCATCTTCGAGCAGGATCGCAGCATCGCCCAGAAGATCATCGAACACGACAAGGCGATCAACGACCTGGAGATGGCCTGTGACGAGATGACCTGCACCCTGCTGGTGCGCCGCCAGCCGGCGGGCAGCGACCTCAGGTTCGTCATCGCCTGCAACAAGATCGTCACGGACCTGGAACGCATGGGGGACCTGGTCGCCGGCATCTGCCGTTCGTCGCTGCGCATCGGCAACCATCCCCTGCCCGATCTCGACGACCTGCCGCTGATGATCGACAAGGTGCGCCAGCAGCTCAGCCTGGTGCTGAACGCATACGGCCGGGACGATACGCAGGCCGCCATGCAGGTCATCG
>DATLWN010000154.1:0-6974 GCA_035576305.1 Mariprofundaceae bacterium | reverse complement strand
GACCCGTAGGGCAGGCTGGTTCCGGGGTGCCCTTCTTTGGTCCTTTCTTGGGCACGCAAGAAAGGACGAGTGAATTCATTGATTCCGAGGATATTCTCCGCAATTGGCGATGTGCCAAAAAAAGGGGCGCCGCGCGCCCCTTGATCATTCAAGCCGAGCGGCCGCTCACATCCGCGGCATGCCGCCCATGCCGCCCCCCATACCACCCATCTTGCCGGCCAGTTGCGCCATCAGGCGCCGGCCCTTGCCGCCCTTCATCTTCTTCATCATCGACTGCACCTGCGCGAACTGCTTCAGCAACTGGTTGACCTCCTGCACCGTGGTGCCGGAGCCGGCGGCGATGCGGCGCTTGCGGCTGCCGTTGATAAGCTTCGGGGAGCGGCGCTCCTTGATGGTCATCGAGCCGATCATCGCACGCATGCGGCGCATCGGCTTGTCGTCGATCCTGCCCATCGCCTCCTCGGGCAGGCGCATGCCGGGAAGCATCTTCAGCATCGCGCCCATGCCGCCCATCTTCTGCACCTGGTCGAGATGCTCGGCGAAGTCATCCATGTCGAACTCGCCCTTCTTGACCTTCCTGGCCATCTTCTCGGCCTGTTCGCGGTCGACCGTGGCCTGGATCTTCTCCACCAGGCCCACGACATCGCCCTGGCCGAGGATGCGCCCGGCCATGCGCTGCGGATCGAACGGCTCGAAGGCCTCGATCTTCTCGCCGGTACCGACGAAGCGCACCGGCACACCGGTGCTGTAGGCCACCGACAGCGCCGCACCGCCACGCACGTCGGCATCGGTCTTGGTCAGGATGCAGCCCGTGAGATCGACGGCGGCGTGGAACTGCTCGGCCACCGCCAGTGCCGACTGGCCGGTCATCGAGTCGAGCACCAGCAGGCGCTCGGCCGACCTGACCTCGCCCTGCACGGCGCGGATCTCGTCCATCAACGCCTCGTCGACGACCTGACGGCCGGCGGTGTCGAGGATCAGCACGTGGTGGCCGCCGGTGCGCGCCTGGGAAAGCGCCGAGCGGGCCATGGCCACGGGATCGGCGCCGCTGCCTGCCAGATACGGCACGCCGACCTGGCCGGCCAGCACCTGCAGCTGCTCGCGTGCCGCCGGGCGTGTGGCGTCGACGCTGGTCATCGCCACCTTCTTCCCCTGGCCGGTCAACAGCCTGGCCAGCTTGCCTGCCGTCGTCGTCTTGCCCGCGCCCTGCAGGCCGCACAGCAGGATGACCGAGGGGATGCCCGATACGTCGAGATCCCGCCGCTGGCCGCCGAGGATGTCGGCCAGGGCATCGTGCATGATCTTGATGATCACCTGCCCCGGCTGCAGGCTCTTGGCCACCTCGGCACCGAGGGCGCGCGTGCGCACCTCGTCCATCAGCTTGCGGGCCACCGGCAGCGCCACGTCGGCTTCCAACAACGCCATGCGCATCTCGCGCAGCGTGGCGTCGAGGTCGGCCTCGTTGACCCGCGCCGCCCCGCGCAGGCGGTCGGTGATCTGCCCGAACTTCTCGGTCAGCCTGCTGAACATCGGCTTATTTCTTGCTGCTATCGATCTTCAACAGCTCGACCTCGAAGATCAGCGCCTGGTTCGGGCCGATGACGCCGCCGGCACCATGCTCGCCGTAGGCCAGATTGGCCGGCAGGAACAGCCGGTACTTGGAGCCGACCGGCATCAGCTGCAGGCCCTCGGTCCAGCCGGGGATGACCTGGTTCAGCCTGAAGGTCGACGGCTCGCCGCGCTTGTAGGAGCTGTCGAACTCGGTGCCGTCGATCAGCGTACCGCGGTAGTTGACCGTGACGGTGTCCGTGGCCTTCGGCTTCGGACCCTTGCCCTGGGTCAGCACCATGTACTGCAGGCCGCTGGCCGTGGTCTTCACGCCCGGCTTGTCCTTGTTGGCGGCCAGGAAGGCCTCGGAGGCCTTCTCGTTCGCCTCGCCGACCTGCTTCGTCTTGGCCTCCTTGACCGCCATCTCCTTCTGCATGAACACCAGGCGGGCCTCCAGGGCGGCCTTGTTGTCCAGCAGCGGCGTGCCGCCCTCGAGCACGGAGCGGGCGCCGGCGACGAAGGCGTCGGCATCGACATCCACGCCGCTGTCCTTCAGCGAATGGCCGATGCTCATGCCGATGGCATAACTGCTCTTCTTGGTATCGCTATCCAGCGTGAGCTTGCCCTGATCCGCCTGCTTGCCCTGCTGGTTGCAGGCCGCCAATGACAGCGCCAGAGCGACGCCGATGTAAAACCGTTTCATACTCGTTCTCTCCTTGGAGGGATTCACTCCCATTCGATAGTGCCCGGAGGCTTTGATGTGACGTCGTAGACGACGCGGTTGATGCCGCGAACCTCGTTGATGATACGGTTGGAAACCTTGGCAAGCAACGCGTGCGGTAACTCGGCCCAGTGGGCGGTCATGAAATCCTGCGTCTGCACCGCCCTGAGGGCCACCGTCCATTCGTAGGTGCGGCCGTCACCCATGACGCCGACACTCTTGACCGGCAGGAACACGGCGAAGGCCTGGCTGGTCTTGTCATACCAGCCCGAGGCCCTGAGCTCCTCGATGAAGATGGCATCGGCCCGGCGCAGCAAATCGGCGTATTCCCGCTTCACCTCGCCCAGGATGCGCACGCCCAGACCCGGGCCGGGGAAGGGATGGCGGTACACCATGTCGCGCGGCAGGCCGAGCGCCACCCCGAGCTCGCGCACCTCGTCCTTGAACAGCTCGCGCAGCGGCTCCAGCAGCTTCAGGTGCAGCGTCTCGGGCAGGCCGCCGACATTGTGGTGGCTCTTGATCGTATGCGCCTTCTTGGTTTTCGAGCCGGCCGACTCGATGACATCGGGATAGATGGTCCCCTGCGCCAGCCAGCGGGCCTTCGGCATCCGCTTCGCTTCGGCCTGGAACACCTCGACGAATTCGCGGCCGATGATCTTGCGCTTGGCCTCCGGGTCGTTGACGCCGGCCAGGTGTTTCAGGAACTCGGCGCTGGCATCGACATGGTCGACCTTCACCCCGAGGTTCTCGGCGAAGGTGCTCATCACCTGCTCGGCCTCGCCCAGGCGCAGCAGGCCGTTGTCGACGAAGATGCAGGTCAGCTGGTCGCCGATGGCGCGATGTAGCAGCGCCGCCGCCACCGATGAGTCGACGCCGCCGGACAGGCCGAGGATGACCTCCTCGTCGCCGACCTGGCTCTGGATCTGCGCCACGGCCTCGTCGATGAAGTGCGGCATCGTCCACGACTGGCCACAGCCGCAGATCTCGTGCACGAAGCGCGACAGGATCGCCTTGCCCTGATGCGTGTGGGTCACCTCCGGATGGAACTGCAGCGCATAGAAGCGGCGCTGCTCGTCGGCCATGCCGGCGATCGGCGTCGAATCATTGGCGCAGATGACGTGGAAGCCCGGCGGCAGGCCGGTCACCTTGTCGCCGTGGCTCATCCACACATCGAGCACGCCGTCCGGCTTGTCCTCGATGCCGCGCAGCAATGCCGAATCCCCGGAGCTGAACACCTCGGCATAGCCGAATTCACGCACGTCGCCGGTCTCCACCGCGCCGCCCAACTGGGCCGCCATGGTCTGCATGCCGTAGCAGATGCCCAGCACCGGCACGCCGAGATCGAACACCACCGGCGGCGCCTTCGGCGTTTCGGCCTCGTACACCGAGTTCGGGCCACCGGACAGGATGATGCCGGACGGATTGAACTCGCGGATCGCCGCCTCCGCCATGTCCCACGGATGCAGCTCGCTGTAGACCTTGGCCTCGCGCACGCGGCGCGCGATCAGCTGCGTGTACTGCGAGCCGAAATCCAGAATCAGTATACGGTCCATCAGGGAATCCTTACATTCGCAAAATATGTCCTATATTTTGCTTTAATCGTTGCGCAAAAGCGCGGTTTTGCTCCACTCACGGCCTCACTCCGTTCAGCCGCCGCACATCCGTATGCGGGGTACTCGATCCCCCCACCCACGGAGGGGTGGCTTCAGCAAGCATGGTGAAAACCGCGCTTTCTCACCATGTGCCCAAGGCCGAGGACAGGATGCTCCGAGGCCGTATCAAGCAATTACGAATCGAGCCGGTAGTTCGGCGCTTCCTCGGTGATCGCCACGTCGTGCACATGGCTCTCGCGCAGGCCGGAGCCGGTGATCTTGACGAACTTCGCCTTCCCGTGCATCTCGGCCACGTCGGCAGCGCCGATGTAGCCCATGGCCGCGCGCAGGCCGCCGACCAGCTGGTGCAGGATGTCGGACAGCGCCCCCTTGTAGGCGACGCGCCCCTCGATGCCCTCCGGCACCAGCTTCATCGCCTCATCGACGTCGCCCTGGAAGTAGCGGTCCTTGCTGCCCTTCTTCATCGCGCCCAGCGAACCCATGCCGCGGTATGACTTGTAGGCCCGGCCCTGGTACAGGATCTTCTCGCCCGGCGCCTCGTCGGTGCCGGCCAGCATCGAGCCGAACATGCAGGTGGCCGCACCGGCGGCCATGGCCTTGGCGAAATCGCCGGAGAACTTGATGCCGCCGTCGCCGATGATCGGCACGCCGGAGCCCTCGGCGGCCTTGGCACATTCCATGATGGCGGACAGCTGCGGCACCCCGACGCCGGCGATCATGCGCGTGGTGCAGATCGAGCCGGGGCCGATGCCGACCTTGACCGCGTCGGCGCCGGCCTCGATCAGGTCGCGCACCGCCTCGCCCGTGGCCACGTTGCCGGCGATGATCTCGACATCGGCATAACGGCGCTTGATCTCGCGCACCTGCTCGATGACGCCCCGCGAATGGCCGTGCGCGGTATCCACGATCACGGCATCAACACTGGCGGCGTGCAGGGTTTCGAAACGTTGCAACTCCTTGTCGCCGACGCCGATCGCCGCCGCCACCAGCAGGCGGCCGTAGCTGTCGCGCACCGCGTTCGGGAAGGCTGTGGACTTCTCGATATCGCGCACGGTGATCATGCCGCACAGATGGCCGTCGGCGTCGACGACCGGCAGCTTCTCGATGCGATGCTCCCGGAACAGCTGCTTGCAGGCGTCCAGCGACGTGCCCTGCACCACGGTCACCAGCTTGTCGCGCGGGGTCATCATCTGGCTGACGCGCCGCTTGGCATCGGTCTCGAAACGGATGTCGCGGTTGGTGATGATGCCGCACAGCCGGCCGTCGGCGTCCAGCACCGGGAAGCCGGAGAAGCCGTTCTGGTGCGACAGCTCGCGCACCTGGGCCAGGGTGTTCTCCGGATTCACCGTCAGCGGGTCCTGCACCACGCCGGCCTCATAGCGCTTGACGCGGCGCACCTCGGCGGCCTGCTCCTCCGGCGTCAGGTTCTTGTGGATCACGCCGATGCCGCCTTCCTGCGCCATGCAGATCGCCGTGCGCGACTCGGTGACGGTATCCATCGCCGCCGACACCACCGGGATGTTCAGGCGGATGTGGCGCGTCAGCTGCGAGGAGACATCGGCCGTCTTCGGCAGCACGGAACTGGCCTGCGGCACCAAAAGCACATCATCGAATGTCAGCGCCTCGACGAACATCGGCTCATGCATGAAACACAACCCCCGCTAAAGCGCCGCATTGTATCCTCAACATGGCGGAACAGCAAAAGCCGGAACGCGTCATCCCGCCCCGGCGATGCATCCTGCATGAATGCGGTCTACACTCCAGTGGGATGTTATCCGCCCAGCGTGCACCGACACGGGAGTCGTCTCCATGATCGAGATCCGCATCCACGGGCGCGGCGGCCAGGGCAACGTGGTTGCCGCCTACCTGCTGGCCGCCGCCGCCTTCGATGCCGGCCTGCAATGCCAGGCCTTCCCGGCCTTCGGCGCCGAGCGCCGCGGGGCGCCGGTCGTGGCCTTCGTGCGCATCGCCGAGCGGCCGATCTTTCGTCGCAACCAGGTGCTGCATCCGGCCTATTTGATCATCCAGGACCAGACCCTGCTGCATGAGCCGGGCCTGACCGCCGGACTGTTGCCCCACGGCGGCATACTGCTCAACTCCATCCGCTCCGCCGACGAGGCCACGAAGCAGATCGGGCGGCCGACGGTGACGCTGCCGGCCACGGCGATGGCGCTGGAAACGGTGGGCAAGGATGTGCCGAACGTGCCGCTCTTGTCCGCCTTTCTGACGCTGACCGGCATGCTGCCGCACGCAAGCCTCGTGCACGCGCTGGAGCAGCGCTTCAAGGGCGAGGTGCTGGAGAAAAACAGGCGACTGGTCGAACTCGCCGCCGGCAGGGTGCCGGCCGGGCTGTGGAAGGAGGCCGATCTTGCAGCAAGCGCTTGAAGGTTCGCAGGCCATCGCCAGAACCGTGGCCCTGTGCCGGCCGCAGGTCGTTGCCGCCTACCCGATCACGCCGCAGACGCACATCGTCGAGAACATCTCCAAGCTGGTCGCCGACGGGGTGCTGGACTGCGAGATGGTCAGCGTGGAGAGCGAGTTCTCGGCCGCCTCGGTGGTGCTCGGCGCCGTCGCCGCCGGTTCGCGCTCCTACACGGCCACGTCCTCGCAGGGCATCCTCTTGATGGCCGAGGTGCTGTACAACATCGCCGGCATGCGCCTGCCGATGGTGCTGACCTGCGCCAACCGCGCTGTGTCCGCCCCGATCTCGATCTGGAACGACCAGCAGGACTCGATGGCCGTGCGCGACTCCGGCTGGATCCAGCTGTACTGCAGCGACAACCAGGAGGCCGTGGACACCACCGTCCAGGCCTTCCGCATCTCCGAGCGCACCGAGCTGCCGGTGATGGTCTGCGTCGACGGCTTCACGCTGACGCACACGCTGGAGGTGCTCGACCTGCCGGAGCAGAAGCAGGTGGATGCCTTCCTGCCCGCCTTCCGCTTCTCGCGCGCGCTGGACCCGCAGAA
This sequence comes from Mariprofundaceae bacterium, assembly GCA_035576305.1. Taxonomy (GTDB): domain Bacteria; phylum Pseudomonadota; class Zetaproteobacteria; order Mariprofundales; family Mariprofundaceae; genus DATLWN01. The sequence goes on along the minus strand of DATLWN010000154.1, from coordinate 125 downwards.
GCCGATCACGCTCGGCACGCTGGTCACCCCCGACTACTTCACCGAGGTGCGCCATGCGCACCACCGGGCCATGCTGAAGGCGATGGACGAGATCGTCGCCGCCGATCACGACTGGCAACAGGTCT
>DATLWN010000153.1:0-4457 GCA_035576305.1 Mariprofundaceae bacterium | reverse complement strand
CGCCCGGCTGCAGCGACGGATGCGAGATGCGCCCGACATGCCACAGCTGCAGGAAGATGCGCCCGCCCTCGGCATGCACGCATTCCGTGACATGCCGCCAGCCCTGCACCTGTTCCTCGCTGTGGATGCCCGGCGTGTTGGGATAACCGACGCCCTGCGGTGAGACCTGCGTGGCCTCGGTGATGATCAGGCCGGCCGTGGCGCGCTGGCGGTAGTACTCGGCCATCAGCGGCGTCGGCACATTGCCGACGCCGGCGCGGTTGCGCGTCATCGGCGCCATGACGATGCGGTTGGGGAGCCTCAGGGCCCCGGCCTCGAGCGGGGAAAAAAGGTCAACAGCGGGCATGATCCACCTCCAAACCGCCGGGCATCACGGCCCGGCCCGTCGGCGGAGACACGGATCAGCCGTGCTTTTCCTCCGCCAGGCGATCCATCAGCGCGAACAGCACGCCGGACACGATGAAGGTGCCGTGGATGGCAAGCATCCATCCCATCTGGCGGTCGCTGAGCGGATGGGCATCCGGCGTGCTCAGGTTCATGAACGCCTTGAGCAGGTCGATGGCCGAGATGGCGACGATGGAACCGATCAGCTTGATCTTCAGCCCGGAGAAATCGACCTTGCCCATCCAGCTGGGCCGATCCTCGTGGTTGCCCACATCGATCTTGGACACGAAATTCTCGTAGCCGCTGAAGATCACGATGACCAGCAGGCTGGCCACCAGCGTGATATCGATCAGCGCCAGCAGCGACAGCACGATCTCGCGCTCGGGCGCCGTGAACACGTGCAGCACGATGTGCGCGAACTCCTGCGCGAACTTGACCAGCAGCAGCGCCAGGCCGCCCACCAGCCCCAGGTACATCGGGGCAAGCAGCCAGCGGCCGCGAAAAACCAGGCTCTCAAGGGCGTTCTCGATGGCTTTCAACATGATGCTGTCTTTCCGGCGGCCCGCCACGGTCGCCGTTTACTCCTTTGGGGATGGATCACCGGCCGCATCGATTATCGGCGCCACCCGGGCAAATGCAAGATGCCCCCTGCCGGGCAACATAAACGGGCGATCCGCGGCTTCGTCGCTCCGCTGGCCGCTATACTCCGGGAACATTGCCGGAACAGGAGCCGCCCATGGCCACATCGATCTACGCTCCGGAGGTCCAGACCGAACTCGACAGCCCCCGCCTGGCCGTCCCCGGAAAGACGTTGACGCCGTCGCCGGATGATTGGCGCGACCAATGGATCTATTTCCTGATGGTGGATCGTTTCAACAACCCGACCTCACCGCCGAGCTCCATGCCGGCCATCCCTTACGATGCGAAGTATGGCGGCTTCCAGGGCGGCACGGTGGCGGGCATCCGGCACAAACTGTCCTATCTGAAGGATCTGGGGGTCGGTGCCATCTGGTTCACGCCGGTGTTGAAAAACTGCCAGTTCCTCGATGGCCGGACCGATGACGGCAGCTATCACGGCTACGGCATCCAGGACTTTCTGCACCTGGACCCGCGCCTGTTCTCCGATGCCGCAAAGGCCGACGAGGAGCTGCAGGCCCTGATCGATGATGCGCATGCCCACGGCATCTACATCGTCTTCGATATCGTGCTCAACCATGCCGGGGACGTGTTCGCCTATGCGTCGGGCTCGGAGGCCGACCACAGCGATGCGCCGCAGACGGTACACTGGCGGGATGCGGACGGGTATCCGCGGGCGGACTGGCCGGTCGCGGAGGACATCCCGAACCCGCCTCCCGACGCTGCCGTCTTCCCGGACGAGCTGCGCAGGAACGCATTCTTCCGGCGCCAGGGCAAGCCGGAACACAACGGCCCCGAAACCATCGGCGACTTCAGCTCCCTGAAGCAGATGCTCACCGCCGACCACCAGCTGGGCAACGATCTGATCCGCATCTTCCAGTACCTGATCGCCCGATACGATATCGACGGCTTCCGCATCGATACCCTGAAGTTCCTGGATCGCGAGTTCGCCCTGCGTTTCGGCAACGCCATCCGCGAGTTCGCGCTCTCCGTCGGCAAGAAGAACTTCTTCACCTACGGCGAGGTGTACGACAACGAGTGGAAGATCTCCGAATACATCGGGCGCAATGTCTCGGCCTCGGGCGACCTGGTCGGCGTCGACGCCTCGCTGGATTTCCCGCTGTTCTTCAGGCTTCCCGGCATGCTGAAGGGGTTGTTGCCGCCGAGCAGCGTCGTCGGCATGTACCAGGCGCGCAAGCAGATCGAAAGGGACGTCATCAGCTCGCACGGCGAGGCCACCCGCTTCTTCGTCACCTTCCTGGACAACCACGACCAGAAACAGCGCTTCTATTTCAGCCCGCAGGGCGACCCGCACCGCTACGACGACCAGGCCACGATGGCCTTCGCATGCCTGTTCTCATTGCCCGGCATCCCCTGCATCTACTACGGGAGCGAACAGGGGCTGCACGGCATCGGGGACAGCGACCAGAACGTGCGGGAGGCGCTGTGGGGCAAGCCGCATGCGTTCGACCGCCAGCACCCGTTCTACCGGGCGATCCGCCGGACCGCCCGCATCCGGCGCGAACAGCCGGCGCTGCGCTACGGGCGGTTCTACTTCCGGCCGATCTCCGGCGACGGCTTCCACTTCGGCATCTCCACCTTCAACGGCGGCGTGCTGGCCTTTTCCCGCATCCTGAACGATCAGGAGATCGTGGTGGTGGTCAACACGAACGACCAGTCCGGCTTCAGCGGCGCCGTGATCATCGATGCGAGCCTCAACCCGGCCGGCGCCGGCTTCGAGATCCTGTTCAGCAACAAAAAGAAGCCCGTCAAACCCTCCCCGGCCGTGCGCATCGCTGCGGCCGAGATCCACGAGGTCGATGGCGGCGTCTCGGGCGGCCCGGCCACCGTGCTGGCGGTCAGCCTGGCAGCGATGGAGATCCAGATCCTGGGCAGGCCGATCGGCTGAGCGCGGTTGGCCTGCAAGGCCTCATCGATACGAGGACCATCATCCGTCCCGCTCCCCGTTGCCCAGGTAGCGACCGGAACACGATCAATGCTTGTGCCGGTGATGGGAATCCGGGAAGTGCGGATGCGTATGCGTGATGGGCTCGTGCCTGTGCGGATGGCGATGCCGCATGCCGGGCGCGACGGGAGTCTCGTGCGCATGCTGGTGATGCTCGTCGTGCACGTGCTCGTGATCGTGTTCCATGGCCTCGTGCGTATGCTCATGCTCGTGGCGCTCGCTCAGGTGCAGCCAGATTCCGATGGCCATCAGGCCGGCGGCAGCGAGCAGCCGCAGGTCGACCGCATCCCCCATCAGCACGGCCACCGCCGCCCCGAAGAACGGGGCCACCGAGAAATAGGCGCTGGTGCGGGCCGTTCCCAGGTGCCGCAGGCCGATCACGAACAGGACCAGGCTGACGCCATAGGCAAAAAGCCCCACGACCAGCCCCCCCGCCAGCGCCGGCATGGCCGGCAGGGATGCGCCCAGCGACAGGGCCATGGCCAGGTTGACCGGCCCGGCGACCAGGCCCTTGACGGTGGCGACCCAGGTGGCATCGGCCAGCGAAACCCGGCGCGTCAGGTTGTTGTCGATCCCCCATGCGAGGCAGGCCCCCAGCACGGCCAGATCCGGCCACAGGCCGGCGAAATGCGCCTCATGCGGCCAGCCCAGCACGACGGCCCCCGCGACGATCGCCGCCATCCCCAGGGCCACGCGGGGATCGACGTTCTCCCTGAACATGAACCAGGCCAGCAGGGCCGTGAATACGGTCTCGGCATTCAGCAGCAGCGAGGCCGCGGATGCCGGCATCGACGTCAGACCGATCATCAGCAGCACGGGGGCGATGATGCCGCCGGCCACGACCGCCCCCGCAAGGCAGGGGATGTCGCCCGCCGGCAGCCGGACGGCGGGGGCCCCCACCCATCGCCGGTAAAGGCCCAGACCCAGCCCGGAGCCCAGATAGAGCAGGCCCGCCATCATCCACGGGCCGGTGGAGCCCAGCAGCCCCTTCGCCAGCGGCGTGCCGATGCCGAACAGCGCCGCCGCCGCAAGCGCTGCTGCGATACCCGGACGGGATAAGGTTTCCATCAACCGCGTCTTCGCCTCTCGCATGCTCTACCACAATAATCCGGACGCCGATCGGCGTCCAATGCGGGCGCGGTCATGCCAACTGCTGCTAGTCTGCCGCGATGAGCCACTCCCATGACTTCTATGCCGTGACGCCACCGGGACTGGAGGCCATCGCCGCCGAGGAACTGGGCGAGCTGGCCGCCCACGACATCGGGCCGGGCCAGGGCGGGGTCACCTTCTCCGGCAGCGAGGATCTGATGGCCCGGGTCAACATCAGGGCGCGCACCCTGACCCGGGTGCTGATGCGCCTGGACAGCTTCAAGGCCCTGTCCTTCCCCGAGCTGTACAACAAATGCCGGCGCAGTGACTGGTCGCGCTTTCTGCCGCCCGGTACCCCGGTCGACGTGCGGGCGGCCTGCCA
>DATLWN010000152.1:0-3401 GCA_035576305.1 Mariprofundaceae bacterium | reverse complement strand
TGTTCACGATAGATCTCGCTGCAGCTGCCATGGAAACAGGCGATGCCCTCGCGGTTAATGGCCTCCACGATCCGGTCCTGGTCCCAGCCATCCGCCAGCCGGTTCGGCTCGATGAAGGCGTAGAGACGATAAAAAGAGGATTTTGCGTGCGCTGGCGGCAGCGGTATGTGTAACCCCGGAACATCGGAAAGGTGCCGAGCAAGCTCCGCCGCGTGGGCCCGGCGGGTCGCCAGCCATGCGGGCAGTTTGCCGAGCTGGATGCGCCCGATGGCCGCCTGCATCTCCGTGATGCGCCAGTTGGTGCCGAAACCCGTGTGCAGCCAGCGGTGGCCCGGAGGGTGGTCATGGCGGAAGACCAGATCATGGTCCTTGCCGTGGTCCTTGAACGCCCACGCCCGGCGCCATGCCACCTCGTCGCGCAAGAGCAGCATGCCACCCTCCCCGCCCGTGGTCATGATCTTGTCCTGGCAGAACGAGAAGGCGGCGGCATCGCCGAAGCTACCGACCAGCCTGCCGCGGTATTCGGCGCCATGGGCCTGGGCGCAATCCTCGATGACAGCCAGACCGTGGCGCCTGGCAACGTCGACGATGCGGTCCATATCGCAGGGCCAGCCTCCCAGATGCACGGGGATGATGGCACGCGTCTTCGGCGTCACGGCCGCCTCGACGGCATCCGGATTCATGGATTGGCTGACCGGGTCGATATCCACGACAACAGGCCTCGCCCCGCGCATCACCGCGCAGCTGGCCGTGGCGATGAAGGTGCGACTCGGCACGATCACCTCATCCCCTTCGCCGATGCCGAGCGCATACAGGGCCAGCTCCAGGGCCACCGTGCCGTTGCACAGTGCAATGCCGTACGGCATGCCGACGTAATCCGCGAACTCCCGCTCGAATGCCCTTCCGTGCTCACCTGTCCAGTAGTTGACCCCGCCGGATCGGAGCACCTCGGAAACGGCCTCGATCTCGTCGGGCGCAAAGAAGGGCCAGGGCGGCATGGGCGTCGACCGCACGGGGGAGCCGCCGTCCACGGCCAATGCCGTCACTTCATCCACCCCGGACATGGTGCTTAACCACCTTTGCCGGCACGCCGGCGACCGTCACGCCGTCCTCGACATCCGACACCACGGCAGCACCGGCGCCGATGATCACGTCCCTGCCGATATGCAGGCCATTCACCACGCTGGCGCCGATACCGACCCAGACGGCATCATCGAGTATCACGTCCCCGGCCACGTGGGCGCCGGGGCAGACATGCACGCCCTCGCCGATCCGGCAATCGTGGTCGACTGTAGCGCCTGTATTGACGATGCCCCCACGGCCGATGACGGTACAGGCATTCACCGCGGCCATCGCGAACACCACGGTGCCGGCGCCCAGTACGGCCGAAGGGCTGACCGAGGCACTGGGGTGCACCACCACCGGCAGGCCAAACCCCTGTGCCGCTAGGCGATCCATCACTTGTAACCGAACCGAGGCGTTGCCTATGGCTACTACGGCATCGGCATATTCGGAGCGAAAGCGGGGCGCGTCATCAATGCTGCCGAGCACCGGCCGTCCCAAAACTTCCGCCAGCTGCGCATGGCGATCATCGACAAAGGCGATGTGCTCCCACGACCCCATGGCCTGAGCTGCCTCGGCCACGACCTTGCCGTGCCCGCCGGCACCGGCGATCAGTAGCCCCTTCATGGCGTCCCCCTGAACTTGTCCATCGTGGCATGCCCGGGCTGATTGACCCCGTCCGAGCGGATGACCCTCAGCAGGGTCAGCCACAGGATTTTCATATCCAGCCGGAAGCTGCGATGGTCGACGTACCAGACGTCCAGCCTGAAGCGCTCCTCCCAGCTCAGGGCGTTGCGCCCATTCACCTGGGCCCAGCCGGTGATGCCGGGACGCACCTCATGCCGGCGTGCCTGCTCGGCACTATACAGGGGCAGGTACTCCATCAACAGGGGGCGCGGGCCGACAAAGCTCAGATCACCCTTGAGCACGTTGAACAGCTGCGGCAACTCGTCGAGGCTGGTGCGGCGCAGGAGTCTGCCGAACGATGTCAGCCTGTCCGCATCCGGAAACGGTTCACCGCCGGCATCGCGGCGATCGGTCATGGTCCGGAACTTGTAAATCTCGAAAGGCTGGCCATGCAGGCCTGGACGGACCTGCCGGAACAGCACGGGAGAGCCCAGCGACACCCGCACCAGCAAAGCGACAAACGCGATCAGCGGCGAAAGCAACAGCAGCAGGATGAGCGACAACACCAAGTCAAACATGCGCTTCATGGCAACGCACTATAATAAGCCAGCCAGGTATCGGCCACACGATGGGCGTCGAAATCCCGCCTGGCCCTTTGCATGGCCTCGGCCCCCATCGCCTGGCGACGGGCTGGATCGGCAAGCATGTGTATCATGGCCTTGGCCAATTCCTCGATATCGCCAACAGGGAAAAGCAGGCCGGTGCAATCCCGCTCGATGGCATCGGTGATGCCGTAGATTTCGGAGCCGATGGCGGGGATGCCTGTGGCGGCGGCCTCGATGATGACGCTGCCGAATCCCTCACGGTAGCTGGGCAGGCAGAACACATCGGCCGCCGCCATATACCGTTGCGGATTGTCCGTATAGGAAACGAAATGGATCCTGTCCGGGAAATCACGGCATATCGTCCGCATCGATGACGCCATGCCCCCCTCATCCGGCCCGACGATCAGCAATTGAGCATGTGGCTGATCGCCGGCGATATTCGCAAAAGCCTGCGCCAGATCAAGCACGCCCTTGTCCCGGTTCAACCTCCCCAGAAACAGGAACACCACGTCGCTATCGGCGATGCCGAGCGAACCGCGCACGTCGGTTCTCGCTTGGGGATCGGGGGCAAAGCGCTGCACATCCACACCGCTGATCGACCCTTTGCCGAGCACCGCGATGCGATCAGCCGAGGCAACCCCCTGATCGATCAGGAACTGGCGCTGCGACGGACTGTCCGCCAACAGATGCGTCGCCGATGCGGCCAGGATGCGGTCCATAAGCTTCAGCAGCCAGCGGGAAAAACCTTGCCGCGTGGCCCAGACCTGGCCGGTGAAAATGTGAATGCGCACCGGGATGCCGGCCAGACGGCCGGCCAGCATCGCCAGCAGGCCCGCCTTCGGGGTCAACGAATGCACGATGTCGAATTGCTCGCGACGAAAAATCCGCCATAGCTGCAGCAGGACCCGGAAATCACGGAACAGCGCAATATCTCTGGCAATGGATAGAGGCAGCACGCGCGCTCTGATGCCGGCCTCGCGCAAGGCATCCGGATCGCGCGTATCGACGATCAGACTCACGTCATCCTGACTGTCGATGGCGGCGATGGGCTCCTTCAGAAATGCCTTCACGGTCATCTCGCTGGCCACTACAAAGCAAATGCGCCTG
>DATLWN010000151.1:0-7897 GCA_035576305.1 Mariprofundaceae bacterium | reverse complement strand
CCATCGTCGCCTTGTCCGTCTCGACCTCCGCCAGCACCTCGCCGGAGCTCAGCGTGTCGCCCTCCTTCTTCAGCCAGCGGGCGATCCTGCCCTCCGTCATCGTCGGCGACAGCTGGGTCATGAATACGTCTATCGGCATGGATTCCCCTTTGGACGCGATCAGGCGCGGTTGCAGACGGCGCGCGCCGCCTCGACGATCTCGGCGACACTGGGCAGGGCCATGCGCTCGAGGTTCGCGGCATAGGGCATCGGCACTTCCTTGCCGCTCACGCGCGCCACCGGCGCATCCAGATCATCGAAGCCGCGCTCCATGATGCGCGCGGAAATCTCGGCGCCGATGCCGGCGAAGCGCCAGCCCTCCTCGACGATGACGGCGCGGTTGGTCTTGGCGATTGAGGCCAGCACCGTCGCCTCGTCCAGCGGCTTGATCGTGCGCAGGTCGATGACCTCGGCATCGATGCCCTGCTTGGCCAGCTCCGCGGCGGCCTCCAGCGCGAAGTTGGCCATGCGCGAGTAGGAGATCAGTGTCACGTCCTTGCCGGGGCGCTTGACGTCCGCCTTGCCCAGCGGGATCACGTACTCGCCGTCCGGCACCTCGGCGATGTCGCCGTAGCAGATCTCGTTCTCGATGAACACCACCGGGTCGTTGTCGCGGATCGCCGCCTTCAGCAGGCCCTTGGCATCGGCCGGGTTCGACGGCATCACCACCTTCAGCCCCGGCACATTGGCCATCCAGTTCTCCAGGCACTGCGAATGCTGGGCGGCCACGCGCGCCGCGGCACCGCCGGCGCCGCGGAACACGATCGGCACCGGGTACATGCCGCCGGACATGTACAGCATCTTGGCGGCGGCGTTGACGATCTGGTCCATGGCCAGGATGGCGAAGTTCCAGGTCATGAACTCGATGATGGGCTTCAGCCCGGCCATGGCCGCACCCACGCCCAGGCCGGCGAAGCCCAGCTCGGTGATCGGCGTGTCGATGACCCGCTTCGGGCCGAACTTGTCCAGCATGCCCTGGCTGACCTTGTAGGCGCCGTTGTACTCGGCCACCTCCTCGCCCATCAGGAACACGCGCTCGTCGCGCTGCATCTCCTCGCACATGGCCTGGTTCAAGGCCTCGCGGAACGTGATCTTCGACATCAGCCAACCCTTCCTGGATACGGATAGGCTCCCTCGATGGGATCCTTGTAGATATCGGTGTACAGCTCGGCCGCATCCGGCTCCGGCATCGCCTCGGCCGCGGCAGCGATGGTGGCCACGTCCTTCTTGATGTCCTTGTCCTTCTGCTTGAAGGACTCCTCGGTCGCCAGTCCCGCCTCGATCATGCGCACCTGCAGGCGCGCGATCGGATCGCGGCCCGTGCGCCATTCCTCGACCTCCTCGCGCGTGCGGTAGGTGGCGGGATCGGACATCGAGTGGCCGCGGTAGCGGTAGGTCACGGCCTCGACCAGGATCGGGCCCTCGCCGCTGCGCGCATGCTCGATGGCCTCGGACATCTTGCGCTCGACCTCCAGCACGTCCATGCCGTCGATCTGCATGCCCGGGATCTTGAACGAGATGCCGCGCTTGAACAAATGGGTCTCGGCCGAGGCGCGGCCCAGCGAGGTGCCCATCGCGTACTGGTTGTTCTCGACGACGAACACGATCGGCAGCTTCCACAGCGCCGCCATGTTGAACGACTCGTAGACCGCGCCCTGGTTGATGGCGCCGTCGCCGAAGAAGCACAGGGTGACGCGGCCGTCCTGGCGGTACCACGAGGAGAAGCCGAAGCCCAGCCCGATCGGCACCTGCTCGCCGACGATGCCGTTGCCGCCGGCGAAATTGCGTTCGGCATCGAACATGTGCATCGAGCCGCCCTTGCCCTTGACGATGCCGCCGGAACGGCCCAGGAGCTCGGCCATCACGGCCGTGGGATCGGAGCCGCGCGCCAGGATATGCCCATGGTCGCGGTAGCCCGTCAGCATGTAGTCCTCGGGCTTGGAGGCATGGTGGACACCGACCGGCACCGCCTCCTGGCCGTTGCACAGGTGGCAGAAGCCGCCGATCTTCTTCAGGCCGTAGAGCTGGCCTGCCTTCTCCTCGAAACGGCGGATGAACAGCATCGAATCGTGCATCGCATGCAGGGTATCCGCGCTGTAGAACCGGCCCTCATGCGTCAGGCCGTCGGCCTGCTTTTTCTGTTTGGCGGACATCATCTCCCCCGGAAACCGACAGTCGAGACCGCGAATCATGCCCCACGCACCCCCCGGCAGCAACCGGATTGCTTGTATGGCGGCCGCCGCCCAGGCACGGGGATCGCGATACGCATCACAGATTTGGGCCCGGGGCAAAGGTGGTGTAGGGTGTTCAATCCGCTGCTGAGGAGATCGATGGATGGCCCGGACGCTTGCCTTTAAGGAGGGTGATGTGCTGATCGCCGAGGGCGAACAGGACACCGCCGCCTATCTGATCCGCAAGGGCTGGCTGCAGGTTCACCGTACCCGCCCCGGCCGGGCCGTATCGCTGATCCGCCTCGGCCCCGGCGATATCGTCGGCGAGCTGGGCCTGGCCGGCCGCGTGCCGCGCCGCACCGCCACCGTCACGGCTTTGACCGACGGCGAGGTCGAGGTCATCGACCGCGGCACGCTGATCCGCCTGGTCAACGGCCCTGGAAACCGGCTGACGCCGCTGCTCGCCGCCCTGTTTTCGCGCCTGCAGTCCCTGCTGCTCGACAGCAACGCCGATGACGCCCTCGACGATACCGTCGTCACCTACGCCAAGCTCGAGGGCCTGACCCCCGCCTCGGCCCAGGCCCTGTGCAACCAGCCCTGCACGGTCACCCGCCTGCCGTGGGTGTTCGGCTCCCACGCATCCCCGCAAAGCGTCACCGACCTGTTCCGCGAGGAGGCCCCGCCCGACGTCGTGCTGGCCGACGCCTCCAAGCTGATCCGCTCCCACCACCTGGCCATCGAAGCGGCGGACGACGGCGGCCTGCAGCTGCGCCTCTACCATTACGGCGACTTCTGCGAGCTGGACGATGTGCGCATCGCCTACGGCAAGACGCCGGCCGTGGTGCCGTTGGCGCCGGGTGAGCACACCCTGATCTTCGGCATGCCGGCCGATCCCTACCGCTTCTCGCTGCGCGTCATGGTATGACCGGCACCCCCGGACACTGATCGGGGCCCGGCATGGCGATCAGGCCGGTGCTGCGCATGGGGGACGCACGACTGCTGCAGCGCTCGGCCGAACTCTCCGGCTTCGACACCCCGGAACTGCGGTCGCTGATCGGCGACCTGCGCGACACCATGGCCGCCCTGCACGGCGCAGGCCTCGCGGCGCCGCAGATCGGCATCCCCCTGCGCGTGGTGATCTTCGGCATCGAGAACAACCCGCGCTACCCGGATGCCGAACCGGTGCCGGAGACCGTGCTGGTGAACCCGGTCGTGACGCCGCTGTCGGATGAGACCGATGAGGACTGGGAGGGCTGCCTGAGCCTGCCGGGGCTGCGCGGGCTGGTGCCGCGCTTCACGCATATCCGTTACCAGGGCTTCGATGCCGAAGGCCGTCCGATCGACCGCAGCGTGGAGGGCTTCCACGCCCGCGTGGTGCAGCACGAATGCGACCACCTCGACGGTGTCCTGTATCCGATGCGCATGCGCGACATGAGCCGCTTCGGCTTCTCGGACATCCTGTTCCCTGGGCTCGCGGGCATCGAGCCTGCCCGCGGCTAGGGCCCGGGCAGGCGCCGGGCATAGGCCCGGATGCGCGCCACGACGGGAATCAGCGCCAGCAACGGCACGAGCAGGAAGACCGGGGCCCACGGGCTCGTGGGCGGCGGTGCGATATCGTTGGCCAGATAGGCGAAGGCGATCAGGAACAGGCCGAAAGCGAGCAACAGCCTGCCGCCATAGGCGTTGATCTCGTACCAGTTGCGGCTGGATGCGAACGCCTCGGGCAGACGCACACCATAGAACCTGTTCATCGGCACCAGGCGCATCACCAGTGGCAGGGAAACCAGCGCCGTCGCCAGGCCGATGCCGGCATGCACATCGGGTATGGGCACGATCACCGCATCCCTCCGTGCAACGGGGCTCCGGAACGCTGAGCCATCACTCGCCTTCCCAGTAATCGATGCCCAGCTCCTCGCGGCCGACGAAGCGGAACACCCGCGGGCTGCCGTCGGCATCCGGGGGGCGCTCGGCAAGCACGCCAAACTTGCCGGAATCCGGGTATTCGGCGATCTCGGGATACAGCCGGGTGCTCACCGCCAGATAGCGCAGCTCCTGGTCACCGGTATTGACGATCTGGTGGGCTGTTTCCCGGCCGCCGGCAGGGCAGGCGATGATATCGCCGCTGCGGATGGGATAGGTGGCTTCCCCAATGCGCACCTCGCCGCTGCCCTCAAGCACGAAGAACATCTCCTCGTTGGCGTAATGGTTGTGAAGCGGGAAGGCGCGCTTGCCCGGCGGCACGGCCGTGATGTTGTAGCCAAGTTTTTGGGCACCGATGCGCGGTGCGATGGGGCCCATCCTGGCTTCAAAGCGCTCCGCCGCCGGGCCGGTGGGTGAAAGGGCAGGTGGCCGCGGCTGCAGCTCGACATCCGAGATATTGATGATGGGTGTTGTCATATCGGCCCTCCTGCTGTCCATACCTGCCAAGTATAGGCCGGGCTTGCGGGCGTGGCTGAAGCCGCGATACTTCACCCATGGGTAACGAGCGCAGACTGGTGTATTCCACCGAACACGGCAGCCTCGCCAAGCCGACGCCCGCCGACAAAAAAGCCAAGACCAAGCCCCAGGCCCCGGCCATCAGGAACCCGGCCAAGCAGGGCGTGCGCATCCGCCGCGAGAGCAAGGGTCGGGGCGGCAAGAACGTCTGCGTTATCGACGGCCTGGATCTCCCGGACGAACAGCTGAAGGCGTTGCTGAAACGGCTGAAGGGCCAGCTCGGCACCGGCGGCGCCGTCAAGGACGGCTGCCTGGAGATCCAGGGCGATCACCGCGACAAGCTGCTGGCGCTGCTGGAAAAAGAGGGCATCAAGGCCAAGCTCGCCGGCGGCTGAGCCCGGCTGTCACACGCCGGCCATCGCCATCCTGCACGATCTGGCACCCGCGACCGCAGAGTGCCAAAAAACTGTTGACAGCCGCAGCGCGCTCGACACCATTGGCACTCCTTCGCGCCGAGTGCTAAGCCGGCCCGGTGCGACGGAAGGGGTTGAACCGGCATGGCCGGCACCCCATACACATCTCAACCATGATTTCAAAGGAGAGTGAACGATGACAACGAAGGTTCGTCCATTGCACGACCGCGTGATTGTCCGCCGTCTGGACGAGGAAGAGAAGTCCGCCGGCGGCATCATCATCCCCGACACCGCGAAGGAAAAGCCCATCCAGGGCGAGGTTATTGCCGTCGGCAAGGGCAAGATCCTCGAAAACGGCGAGATCCGTTCGCTGGACGTGAAGAAAGGCGACCGCGTCATTTTCTCGAAGTATGCCGGTACCGAGATCAAGCTCGACGGCCACGAATACCTGATGATGCGCGAGGACGACATCCTCGGCGTCATCGAATCCTAATCCCAGAAATCAGAGAGGAGAGAAGCAACCATGGCTGCAAAAGACATTCATTTCGGTGAGGACGCCCGCGCCCGCATGATGCGCGGCGTCAACAAGCTGGCCGACGCCGTCAAGGTGACGCTGGGTCCGAAGGGCCGCAACGTCGTCATCGAGAAGTCCTGGGGCGCCCCGACCGTCACCAAGGACGGCGTTTCGGTGGCCAAGGAGATCGAGCTCGAGGACAAGTTCGAGAACATGGGCGCCCAGATGGTCAAGGAGGTGGCGTCGAAGACCGCCGATGTCGCCGGTGACGGCACCACCACCGCCACCGTGCTGGCCCAGGCCATCGCCCGCGAGGGCGTCAAGGCCGTGGCCGCCGGCATGAACCCGATGGACCTGAAGCGCGGCATCGACAAGGCCGTGGACGCCCTGGTCGGCGAACTGGCCAAGCTGTCGAAGACCGTCGACAACAAGTCCGAGATCGCCCAGGTCGGCACCATCTCCGCCAACGGAGACGAGGAGATCGGCAAGATCATCGCCGACGCCATGGACGAGGTCGGCAAGGAGGGCGTGATCACCGTCGAGGAGGCCAAGGGCCTGGAGACGGAGCTCGAGGTCGTCAAGGGCATGCAGTTCGACCGCGGCTACCTGTCGCCGTACTTCGTCACCAACCCGGAGAAGATGGAGACCGAGCTGAAGGATCCGTACATCCTGCTCAACGAGAAGAAGATCGCGAACATGCGCGACCTGCTGCCGGTGCTCGAGAATGTGGCCCGCTCCGGCAAGCCGCTGCTGATCATCGCCGAGGACATCGAGGGCGAGGCCCTGGCGACCCTGGTCGTCAACAAGATGCGCGGCGTGCTGAACGTGGCGGCCGTGAAGGCCCCGGGCTTCGGCGACCGCCGCAAGGCGATGCTCGAGGACATGGCCATCCTGACCGGCGGCCGCGTGATCTCCGAGGATCTCGGCCTGAAGCTGGAGAACGTGTCCCTGGACGACCTGGGCCATGCCGGCACGGTGAAGATCACCAAGGACACGACGACCATCATCGACGGCTCCGGCGCCAAGGCGGACCTCGAGGGTCGCGTGGCCCAGATCCGCGCACAGATCGACGACACCAAGTCCGACTATGACCGCGAGAAGCTGCAGGAGCGCCTGGCCAAGCTGGCCGGCGGCGTGGCGGTGATCAAGGTCGGTGCCGCCACCGAGATGGCCATGAAGGAGAAGAAGGACCGCGTCGACGACGCGCTGCACGCCACCCGTGCCGCCGTCGAGGAAGGCGTGGTGCCGGGCGGCGGCGTGGCCCTGATCCGTGCCCGCCGGACCCTGGACGGCCTGAAGGGTGCCAACCACGATCAGGACATGGGCATCGGCATCGTGCGCCGGGCCGTCGAGGAGCCGCTGCGCCAGATCGTGGCCAACTGCGGTGACGAGGCGTCGGTCGTGGTCAACGCCGTGGCCGGCAGCAAGGACGCCGCCTATGGCTACAACGCCGCCACCGAGGAGTACGGCGACCTGGTCAAGGCCGGTGTGATCGACCCGACCAAGGTCACGCGCTACTCGCTGCAGAACGCCGCTTCCGTGGCGGGCCTGCTGATCACCACCGAGGCCATGGTGGCCGAGCTTCCGAAGAAGGAGGCGCCGGCTCCGGCGGCCCCGGGCGGCATGGGCGGCATGGGCGATTTCTGATCGTCCTGCCCCGAGCATGGAAAAGGCGGCCTTCGGGCCGCCTTTTTTCATGGCGTTCGCGTATTCGACATCGAACCGGGCCGGCTCCCGGCAGGCGCAAAGGCCAGCCCCCGATTCAAACCCGGCGAATCTCATGCTCAGACTTCCGCTTTCCCCCTTCGTCTTTGGCTAAGATAGGGACTCAAGCCGATAAGCCGGTTGGAGGAGGGGCTTTATCCGTTTCCCACGCTTACATGCGCTCCCTTTGCTGATCCTGCTTTCCATTCCCGCAGGGACGGCGTTCGCGTCACAAGCATCCCAGATGGTTTCAGAACCGGCTCGGGACGGGGAAAATGATCATGCAACATCCGAACGCCAGACCCTGAGAAAAGCGAAGGGCCTGATCATGCTGGACTACGAAGTGATTCCGGTCCCCGGAAACCCGTCTCTGGACCTGCTTGGTGCGCATTACCTTCACCAACTCAACCCCTGGCTTTACCTCGGCCTCGGGCTTCACGGGCCGCTGGTCTACGGGAAGTATGGCGGGTTCATGATCGTTGACGCGACGATCCATGCCCAACACAGGTTGTTTGACCATGCGTTCATCGATGCCGGAGCCTCGGTTGGCGGCGGCGGTGGCGGCTCCAGCATAGAACAGAGCAAGCTGCTGTCCGGCACAGGGGGTTTCGTCAAAGCGT